>NZ_JAGKRH010000213.1:0-537 GCF_017939245.1 Aeromonas sp. PrichA-15
GATTGCGGGCCACGTGGGCCCAGCACAGTTGCCGCTGGTCGGCGTCGATAAACCGGTAGCCGGCGTACTGGTCGGTCACCAGCACCCCGTCAAACTCGGCGCCCAGCAGCCGCTTGGCCGCCTCCTGACCACGGCCATAGGCCGTCATGAAGCAGACGGCTATCTTGCTCAGCGCCAGCCACATCCAGCGGCGCTCTCCACCCCGCTGATGCCGGGTCTCATCGGCATGAACGTGGGTGGCCGTCTGCACCTGCTGCTTGATGGCCTGGTAGGTCGGGGTGAGCATGGCACTCACCCGCCCCTGCGCCTCACTGATGGCGCCCCGGCTAAAACTCAGGCCGAAATGCTGTTTGAGCTGCTGCTGTATCTGGCTGACGCTCTGGTGAAACTGGCCGCTTTGCAGCGCGATGTAGCTGAGCAGATTGGCCCCCATCTGGCTGCTGCTGACGTTGTCTGGCAGTGCGGCCTGGGTCGTGCCGATACACCGTGAGCAGGTCGCACGATACAGTTGGTGTTCGGTGACGAGATAGCTCACCT
>NZ_JAGKRH010000021.1:0-26485 GCF_017939245.1 Aeromonas sp. PrichA-15
GTGGCAGGAAATAACAGAGAAGTTGGAGTGGGCAATGGTGTATTTATCCAAAAACGGCAAAAAGAGTAGGCAGAGAAAATCCAAGCAAAACAACACGTTAGACGGTATTATTAATTCGCTTGCCGCTTAAGGTTCTGTACATGAGGGTCGATTAGCGAAGCGTAATCGTCCACGCCATTGGCCCCGTGGTGATTGGAAAAAAGGGAGATAAGAGGGGTTGCAACAGGACAGTGGAAGCCTATTTTCGCGAACGTCTGATTTTGCTTGGCTAAGCAGACCTGCATCCCTTCGTGTAGCAAAATTCAGCACGGATCACGAAAAGAACCATTCGGTTCTGATAAGTTATCAAAAATATTAATTTGTTTTCAGATGTCGGGCTTCGTCAATTTAAGCCAACCTACCAACTTCAATTAGAATTAAAGGCTACACATGAAAGATTTAAATGATCAGAAAAAAATAGCTGTTCTCATTGACGCGGACAATGCACAGTATTCGAAAATCAAACTTATTCTTGATGAAATATCAAAACATGGACATGTAATAACCAAAAGAGCTTATGGTGATTGGTCAAGTGAATATCTTAAAAATTGGAAAACAAGCCTCAATGAGTTAGCTATCCAACCGATTCAACAATTTGCGTACACCACTGGAAAAAACTCAACTGATTCATCATTAATCATTGATGCAATGGATTTACTATACGCAGAAAAATACGATGCTTTTGCAATTATATCTTCAGATAGCGACTTCACAAAGTTAGCATCTCGGTTGCGTGAATCAGAAATGTATGTTTTTGGCGTTGGAGAAAAGAAAACTCCTATATCATTTAGAAACTCATGTGATGACTTTATTTTCACAGAAAACCTCGGTGAACCAATCCCTTCAATAATACATACCGGTCTTGTTAATGTCTCACCTTCTACAGATAACGAAAAAATTCCTCAGGAAATAATCGATGCTTTGTTACAGGGTTGGCTTCAATATAAAGAGGATGATACAGAAAATTGGGCAAATGTAGCCCCAGTGGGAGGCTTGCTAAAAAGGTTAAAGCCAGATTTTGACCCTCGAACTTATGGAGTAAGCAAAACTCCAGAGCTAATTTCAAAAATAGATATATTCGAAATGACAAGATATAAGGGTAAAGGAGGGGTTAATATCGTAGCCTATCGACCTAGGAATATATCCTAGTTGAAATTTTATTCGATGTGACTGCTCACCAATATTTTGTTGAGAGAGCAGAGTTTGAGGCGGTCATGCCATGATTTAATTTTGTAGGTTGGATTTATGAATCCATTAACTACTAGAAATAAATTATAAAAGGGAGCGATTTATTCGCTCCCTTCTCTATTAATTACCTGTACAGATCTAGTTATCACCTGACACCGGCCTCAAACCGGTGTCTTGTTTACGCTACTTTAGTGCGCACTTCCTTCGGTATCAATTTCAGACCCTTTTTGAACATGCTGTAGGGGGTTTGACCCTCCATCATCCTGCCCTGATGTGGCCGCTGGGTGTTGTAGTGATCCAGATAGCTGTCCAGGTCTGTCTGCATCTGCTCCACTGATTCATACCAGATCGTCCTCCCCTTGATACGGAAGTGTTCATCCAGCAGGGTGCGATGTAGCCGCTCGATAAAGCCGTTGCTCTGCGGCCTGCGTACCTTGGTGGTCCGGTGCTCAATCCCCTCCAGTTGCAGGAACAGCTCGTAGGGGTGATGGTCAGGGCGCCCGCAGAACTCGCGCCCGTTGTCCGACAGGATGGTATAGACCCGCGCCTCGTGAGCCTCGAAGAACGGCAGGACCGTTTCGTTGAGCACATGGACCGAGGTCACCGGCAGCTTGCTGGTGTAGAGCCGTCCCCAGGCGTGGCGGCTGTAGCAGTCCAGTACGGTTTGCAGATACACCTTGCCCACCCCCTTGAGTGCGCCGACGAAGAAGGTGTCGACCGCCACCAGTTCCCCGGTGTAGTGAACCTCAATTTGGCGTTCGCGAAACTCGGGGCTGAAGCGCTCGAGCAGGCGGATCTGCTCGTCATTGAGCTCAATCGTCTGTTCCCTATGGGTTTTCTCAAGGCGCAACAAGCGGTCATGCTTGGAGAGCAAGTCGTGACGTTGCCACACGCCACGCACACCGCCCGCACTGACGTTGATGCCTTGCAGAGCCAGTTCTTGCGCGACCCGCAGCGGGCCATGGGTTGGTCTGGTGAGGGAGTAATCGAGGATAGCCTGTTCAATCTCGGGAGCGACCCGGTTGGGATGCGCCCCTTTACAGCCGGGGAGTTTGTCGAGCAAGCCCTCAGCCCCATAGGTCTGGTAGTTACGGCGAATCTCGTAGAACTGCTGGCGGCTGTAGCCGATGAGCTTGCAGGCTTTGCTGACGTTATTGAGCTCTTTGGCGAGCTCTAGCAGGCTGAGTTTACGACGTGCTACTTTCTCGTTGGTGGTCATACGGTGACTCCGGATAACACGGTAGGGGTACCGTTTTGTTATCCGGTTTGAAGCCGTATGACCACTCCCTTTTGTGGGCAACTGTCAGGTGAATACCATCTCCATACAAATTACCCTTCCTGATTTTCCCCGGCTGCCGGCTCGGCGCCGGCGACGGGTTCAATCTCGATGCGATCGACGCGCTGCAGACCGCGGGGCAGCTTGGCGCCGCGGCGGCCGCGCTCGCCGCGGTAGTAGTCAAGGTCAGACGGCTTGAGGGTCAGCTTGCGCTTGCCAGCAAACAGGGTGACCGACTGGCCCTGCGGGATAATGGCCGCCATCACCACAAACTCCTCCCGCGCCTTCACCCGTGCCGACGGGATACTGATGAGCTTGTTGCCCTTGCCCTTGCCGAGTACCGGCAGGGTGTTGAGCGGGAACAGCAGCATCCGCCCCTCGTTGGAGATGGCCATGCAGAGATCCGTGTCCGGCGCGCCTATCCTCTGGGGCGCCATGACAATGCCCCCTTCCGGCACGGTGAGCAGCGCCTTGCCGTTCTTGTTCTTACCGATCAGGTCGTCATATTTGCAGACGAAGCCGTAGCCGGCGTCAGAACAGATGAGGTACGGCTCGCCTTCGTTCCCCATCACCAGATGACGCACCTCTTCGCCGGCCCCCAGCGCAAAGCGACCGGTGAGTGGCTCGCCCTGACTGCGGGCCGACGGCAGAGTATGCGCCTCCAGCGAGTAGGTTCTCCCCAGGGTGGAGAGGAACACCGCCTGCTGATTGCTGCGGCCATGGGCGTGGGCCAGATAACCGTCCCCCGCCTTGTAGGAGAGGCCCTCCACATCCACGTCGTGACCCTTGGCGGCGCGCACCCAACCCTTGTCGGAGAGGATCACGGTCACCGGCTCACTCGGGGTGAGCTCCTTCTCGGTCAGCGCCACGGCGGTGGCGCGCTCCACCAGCGGGGTGCGGCGATCGTCGCCGTACTTCTCGGCGTCCGCCAGGATCTCTTTCTTGAGCAATGTGCTGAGACGGCGCTCGGAACCCAGGATCAGTTCCAGCTTGTCGCGCTCTTCCGCCAGCTCATTCTGTTCGGCGCGCAGCTTGAACTCTTCGAGCTTGGCCAGGTGGCGCAGTTTGAGCTCGAGGATCGCCTCGGCCTGGGTCTCGCTGATATTGAAACGCTCCATCATCACCCGGCCCGGCTCCTCCTCGGTGCGGATGATCTCGATCACCTCGTCGATGTTGAGGTAGGCGATCAGCAAGCCTTCGAGGATGTGCAGGCGAGCCAGCACCTTGTCGAGGCGATACTGCAGGCGGCGGCGCACCGTCTCGCGGCGAAAACTCAGCCACTCGGTGAGGATGGTCTTGAGGTCTTTCACCTGGGGCCGGTTGTCCAGACCCAGGATGTTGAGGTTGACCCGGTAGTTCTTCTCCAAGTCCGTGGTGGCGAACAGGTGGGCCATCAGCCCCTCTACGTCCACCCGGTTGGAGCGCGGCACGATCACCAGACGGGTCGGGTTCTCGTGGTCCGATTCATCCCGCAGATCGGTCACCATGGGCAGCTTCTTGGCCACCATCTGGGCGGCAATCTGCTCCATGATCTTGGCGCCGGAGGCCTGATGAGGCAGCGCCGTGATGACGATGTCGCCATCCTCCTCGCTCCACACCGCCCGCTGCTTGATGGAGCCCTTGCCGGTCTCGTAGATTTTGCGGATATCGTCGCGGGGCGTGATGATCTCGGCGTTGGTCGGATAATCCGGCCCCTGCACATGGGCCATCAGGGCATCCAGGCCGGCATTGGGGTTATCCAAAAGCTCCACGCAGGCGTGGGCCACTTCCCGCGCGTTGTGGGGCGGGATATCTGTCGCCATCCCCACCGCAATACCGGTCACCCCGTTGAGCAGGATGTGGGGCAGGCGGGCGGGTAGCACCACGGGCTCTTTCATGGTGCCGTCGAAGTTCGGCGTCCACTCCACCGTGCCCTGGCCGAGCTCGGAGAGCAGCAGCTCGGAGAAGCGCGACAGCCGCGCCTCGGTATAACGCATGGCGGCAAAGGATTTGGGATCGTCCGGCGCCCCCCAGTTGCCCTGACCGTCCACCAGCGGGTAGCGGTAGGAGAAGGGCTGGGCCATCAGCACCATGGCTTCGTAACAGGCGATGTCGCCATGGGGGTGATATTTACCCAGCACGTCACCCACGGTACGGGCGGACTTCTTGTGCTTGGAGAGGGCCGACAGACCCAGCTCGCTCATGGCGTAGATGATGCGCCGCTGCACGGGCTTGAGGCCGTCGCCGATATGCGGCAAGGCCCGATCCATGATGACGTACATGGAGTAGTTCAAGTAAGCCTGCTCGGTAAAGGTGCGCATTGGCTGGCGCTCTACCCCGTCCAGACTGAGCTCGATGGCATCACTCATGTGATTATCTCTTTCGGTTCGGGAGCTGGTTGGCGCTCTACTTCATCCAACAGACTGAGCTCGATAGCATCACTCATAAGGTTGTTCTCTTGCTATGGCGCGCCCTCAGAGGGCACGCCGGAAATGCGGGTCGGCAGGGGGCCGACGGTGAATCACAAGACCCCCTCCCAACCTCCCCCTCCATGAGGGGGAGGAGAGGCTTGGCCCCCTCCCCTTGCGAAGGGGAGGGGTGGGGTACTTGCGACTCGCTTTAGATGATGGCGAGGTTGCCCTTCTCTTCCAGCCACTCACGGCGATCACCGGCGCGCTTCTTGGCCAGCAACATGTCCATCAGTTGCAGGGTCTCGTCCCCCTCCTCCCCGGCCTCGCCCATGGTGAGCTGCACCAGGCGGCGGGTGTTCGGATCCATGGTGGTTTCCCGCAACTGCTTGGGGTTCATCTCGCCCAGCCCCTTGAATCGCGTCACCATCACCTTGCCCTTCTTCTTCTCGGCCTCGACCCGCTGCAGCACGCCGTTCTTCTCGTCCTCGTCGAGGGCGTAGAAGACCTCCTTGCCGATGTCGATACGATAGAGGGGCGGCATGGCCACATAGACATGGCCCTTCTCCACCAGCGTGCGGAAGTGCTTCACAAAGAGGGCGCAGAGCAGGGTGGCGATGTGCAGACCGTCCGAGTCCGCATCCGCCAGGATGCACACCTTGCCATAGCGCAGGCCACTGAGATCGTCGGAGTCGGGGTCAAGCCCGATGGCCACCGAGATGTCGTGCACTTCTTGCGAGGCGAGCACCTGACCGGCTTCCACCTCCCAGGTGTTCAGGATCTTGCCGCGAAGCGGCATGATGGCCTGAAACTCGCGGTCGCGCGCCTGCTTGGCACTGCCGCCTGCGGAGTCACCCTCCACCAGGAAGAGCTCCCCCTGCATGGGGTCGGCGCAGCCGCAGTCGGTCAGCTTGCCGGGCAGGGCCGGGCCCTGGGTTATCTTCTTGCGCACCACCGTCTTGGCGGCGCGCATCCGGCGCTGGGCGCTGGAGATGCAGAGCTCCGCCAGCTGTTCGGCCAGCTCGGTGTTGCTGTTCAGATAGAGGCTGAAGGCATCCTTCACCACGCCCGACACGAAGGCCGAGCTCTGGCGGGACGACAGTCGCTCCTTGGTCTGCCCTGCAAACTGCGGGTCCTGCATCTTGATGGAGAGGATGTAGGCGCAGCGATCCCAGATGTCTTCCGGGGTCAGCTTGACCCCGCGGGGCAAGAGGTTGCGGAACTCGCAGAACTCGCGCATGGCGTCGAGCAGCCCCTGGCGCAGGCCGTTGACATGGGTGCCACCGAGCGCGGTGGGAATGAGGTTCACATAGGATTCGGCGAGGCATTCGCCCCCTTCCGGCAACCAGCACAGGGCCCAGTCCACCGCCGACTGCTCGGAGCTGAAAGAGCCGACGAAGGGCTGCTCCGGCAGGCAGGTGAACTGCTTGACCGCATCGATGAGGTAATCCTTGAGGCCGTCTTCGTAGCACCACTCCAGCTTGATGCCGGTGTTCTTGTCGAGGAACTTGATGGTGAGGCCCGGGCAGAGCACGGCCTTGGCTTTGAGCAGGTGCTCGAGCTTGGAGACCGAGAAGCGCGGCGAATCGAAGTAGCGCGCCTCTGGCCAGAAGTGCACCCGGGTGCCGGTGTTGCGGCGTCCGCAGGTGCCGGTGATGGTCAGCTCCTGCACTTTCTCGCCCCGCTCGAAGGCGATGTCATAGACCTGGCCGTCCCGGCGCACCGTCACCTCGACCCGATCGGAGAGGGCGTTCACCACGGAGATCCCCACCCCGTGCAAGCCACCGGAGAACTGATAGTTCTTGTTGGAGAACTTGCCCCCCGCGTGCAGCTTGCAGAGGATCAGCTCAACGCCGGAGACCCCTTCCTCCGGGTGGATGTCCACCGGCATGCCGCGACCGTCGTCGATCACCTCGAGGGACTGATCCTCGTACAGGATCACCTCCAGATTGCGGGCGTGACCCGCCAGCGCCTCGTCGACGCTGTTGTCGATGACCTCCTGGCCGAGGTGATTGGGCCGGGTGGTGTCGGTGTACATGCCGGGGCGGCGACGCACCGGTTCAAGGCCATTGAGGACCTCAATGGCATCCGCATTGTATTGAGTGGACATGGAGGGCCTTGCGAATTGACGTTTGGGGAGAATCTTACTCGCTGAGCGGGGCTGGGACAAACTCGTCTGTGGCAAAGGGTGATCCAGAGGGGCTCCGGCCTCCCTGCCCGGGATCAGGCGGGTTCCCCGGGCAGGGCCTGCACAAGCTGGGAGAGGGAGCAGTGGAGTCGCCACACCAGCCCCGCCAGAGCCCGGGCCGCCGGGTCTGCATGTTCCCCCAGCCCCAGGCTGATGCGGTCCAGCTCCGCCAGGGTGCGCCCCAGGGTCTCGTGCTGCACGCCCCCTTCGGTCAGAATCCCTTTCAGGCAGCGCAGACAGCCGTCCCGCACCAGATAGAGGGCCGGATCCCGGCTGCGCCAGAGCCTGAGCTGCCAGACGATGTGGCTGCAATTGAGCAGCACCACGCCCCAGCGCAGCACCCAGAGCCGGGCCCCCTGATCCTGACTCTGGCTGAGCTGGCTCACCGCGTGATAGACCCGGGATTCAAACTCCCCCTCGCTCTGATGCGGGGCCGGGGCCAGCTGGTCCACGAAATCCCGCCGCAGACGATGCATCAGGCGGCGGCTCTTGCGCCGATCCGAGCTGGGCCTCAGGAGCTGGAACGCCAGCCCTGCGCTCATCACCCCCAGTGCCTGGGCAAGGCTGCTGTTGACGAAGGCGAGGTAGTCGTAGCTCGGCGGATTGGTGATGGCGAGGAAGGAGCCGAGCAGCACGATGAGCTGGCCCCAGAGCGCCGCCCCCTGGGGGCGCTGCAATTTCAGCAGTTGCAGGGTGATGAGGGCGGGGAACAGCAGGGCGCAGAAGATCCAGAAGTCGTCGATGCGGATCATCAGCCCGAACTTGACCCCGAAGCAGATAAAGCTGAGCAGCACGATGGCCTTGAGCATGGTCTGGGCCCCCTTCGCCGGGGCCGGGGTGGCGGAATAGAGCACGCAGCAGATGGCGAGCAGGGTCAGGGCCGCGGCGCCCGCATCCCACTGGCTGTGGATCCAGAAGGTGCAGCCCAGCATCACGCAGAGGAAGGTACGCCCCCCGTTATAGGCCGCCTCCAGGCCGTCGGTGTGGCTGGTCAGAGAGCTGTGGCGCGGCGGCGCCGGCCACTCCTGGCCATCGTGTCGGGCCAGCCTTTCCAGCCAGCGCTGACACTCCAGGTAGCTCCAGCAGAAGTGGCGCAGCCGCAGCCAGAAGGCCTGACAGCGATAATCATCCCCCGAACGGGCCACGAAGGGCGCCATCAGGCGGGCAATGCGCAGCTTGTCGCAGCCCCCCTGTCCCAGCTCCCGCAGCACGGCGGCCAGCATGGGGGCCGGGTCGACGGCGTCCTCTGGCCAGTGTTGCAGCATGCGGCGCAGCCCCGAGATGAGGCTGACCATCCTCAGCTGGCGATGGAGCAGATAGTTCAGCAACTGGTTGTGGCGGCGCAGGCGGTGGTGGCTCCAGACTGCCTGGATGCGCAGCACGTTCAGGGTGAGGATCTGACCGATCACCCCCTCGTGGGCGGTGCGCACATCGGCGCCCGTCTCCCCGAGCCAGAGCAGCTGGGCATGTTCCAGCAGCCGGGTCTGGCTCTTGCCAAGGGAGTCCAGCAGGGTCTCGCCATCGGAGAAACTCGGCAGGATCATCATCATCAGGCCGCCGCAGAGGATGCCGACGATCACCTCGCTCACCCGGGCCTGGGCGATGTCGAAGATATGTTGCGGGTCGGTCAGGTTGACGCAGGAGAAGGCGATGATGGCGGCGGTATAGCCCGCCAGGGCGAAACCGTAGGAGACGTTGTTCTGATGGTGGTTGGAGATGTAGGTGCAACCCCCCAGCCAGAGGGCGATAAGCAGGCTGAAGAGCCAGGGATCACCGATGCCAAGGCCGGTGATCATCACCGCCGCCATGGCGCCGATGAGGCTGCCCACCACCCGCCCCAGGCTCTTGCTGATGACGCCCCCCACGGTGGGAAAGCTCACCACGGCGGCGGAGGTCATGGCCCAGTAGGGAGAGTCGAGTTGCAGCACGAACGCCAGCCAGAGCGACAGGCACATGGCCAGGGCATTGCGCAGGGCATAACGCCACTGGCCGCCGTTGGCCTTGCCCCAGGGGGTCTGGCGCCAGAGCGAGGGGATCACCCTAGTCCCCTATGGTGATGGTACAGGTCGTGCCCGCGATCAAGACCAGATCCGGGGGAATCGCCAGCAGCCTGATCCGCACCGGCACCCGCTGGGCCAGGCGCACCCAGGGCACGTTCGGCTTGACGTCGAGCAGCAGCCCCTCGCTGCCTTCCAGGCTCTGATCGTGAATGGCGCGCCCTATGCTTTCCACCTCCCCCCTGAGTACCCGATCCCCGCTGTAGAGCACCACCTCGGCCGGTTTGCCGGGGGCGATGTGCCTGAGCTTGGTCTCTTCGAAATAGCCCTGCACATAGAAGGAGTGGGTGTCTATCAGGGCCACCAGGGGCACCCCGGCGGTGGCGTAGTTGCCGACCCTGGCCTGCAGGTTGGTGATGTAGCCGTCGCTTGCGGCGTGGACCTCGGTCCGGGCAAGGGACCATCTGGCCTGCTCCAGATTGGCCTGGGCCACCTCATAGGCCGCCTTCATCGCCTGGGCATTGAGCCTGGACTCATCCACCGCCTCGGCGGAGATGACGGTGCGGGAGAGGCTCTGGCGACGATTCGCCTCGTGCTCCGCCTTGTCGAGATCCGACCTGGCCTTGGCCAGGGTCGCGCTGGCGTTGTCCAGCGCGATGCGATAGGGCTCGGGATCCAGGGTGAAGAGCAGGTCCCCCGCCTTCACCAGCTGGTTGTCCTTGACCCCTATCCTGACGATCTTGCCCGACACCTGGGGCGTGATGCTGACCAGCTCGGCCCTCACCTTGCCATCCCGGGTCCAGGGGCCCTGCATGTAGTCGTTCCACAGCCACCAGAGCGACACCAGCGCCAGGGCAAAGACCAGCAGGGTGGAGAAGTATTTGAGGGTCGCAAGGGGTGATTTAGCCATGTAGCAATATCCATAGGGCGCCGCTGACGGCGAGGATGAAGAGGGAGAGATCCATCAGCAGGGGGTGCCAGACCTCGCCGCCGTAGAGCCAGTCCCGCAGCAGATGGTGCAGCGGCAGCCAGCCCAGCAGGCCGAGCAGCACGGCCTTGAACAGGGGCGGAAAGTAGAGCGAGGCCCCGAGGATCAGATCCGGCAGCGCTGAAGCAGTCGTCACGGGTGTGCCCCCTGTTGGCAGAGATGGAATGAAGAGAGAGGCCGGGGTCCGCCGGGAGACGGACAGGGCAAGGTTAACACAGCCATTGCGGGGGCTACACAGGCAGATGACCCCCTGAGGTGTCGTCACGGGAGTGGCACGACAACGCCTCGCCCGTCCTCCCCGCCACCCGTCGGGGCAGTCACCTCGCGTTCAATCGGCCACGGTATCTGCCGGGTGATGCACCCCGTCCCGGGTCGGCACCTCTCCCAGATCGAACGGGTTGACCCCCTCCAGACAGGCGAGGTTGTAGCCATATTCCGCCGGATTGGATCGGCGCTGGTGATGGGTGTAGATACCGCAGACGCTGCAGAAGTAGTGTTTCGCGGTGCGGGTGTTGAACTGGTAGCAGCGAAGCGCCGCCTCCCCTTGCAGGATGCGGATGCCGGAGAGCGGCACCGAGGCGACGATGGCCCCACGCCGCCGACAGAAGGAGCAGTCGCAGCGGCGCGGATCCACCACGCCATCCGGCAGGGTCAGCTCCAGCACCACGGCGCCGCAGTGGCAGCTCGCCTTGTGTTTCTTCTGGATGGGGGTATTGCCGATGCGTGTGATCATGCTGCCTCCTTGCCGCAGTGTCAGGCTGCGAACCGGTTAATCGAACAGGGTATCCCCCCGCCCCTGCGACAGATGGTCATGCAGGGTGCGCAACTGGGACGCCACCACCCGGTGGCGGGAGAGTTCGGGCAAGGCGTCGATGGAGAAGTACCCCGCCCCTTTGGTTTCATCGGTGTCGGTAAGCAGAGCGCCCCCCGTCACCTCGCACAGGAAGAACGCCTTGTGGGCGTGGGGCAGCTGCGGGGGATGGGGATGCTTGAGCGTGTCGAACAACGCCAGCAGTTGCACCGCCCGACAGGCGAGGCCGGTCTCCTCGCTCACTTCCCGCACCACGGCGTCCGCAGGCGAATCGCCGATGTCGCACCAGCCCCCCGGCAGAGTCCAGCAACCGTCACTGCGCTCCTGCACCAGCAGCACATGGCCCGCATCGTTCTGAATGAAGGCCCGCACATCGAGCTTGGGGGTGGGATAGCCGCTGTCGAGGGCAATCCAGTCGCCGATGGCGTCGGGGGCCAGCTCGCTCTGGCTGGCGATGAGCGTCACCGTGGCCGCTCGCAGCGCCTCGAAGCGGGCTATGTCGAAGGGATCGCGGGAATAGGTGAGCCCCGCCTGGGCCGTGGCCAGCACCTGTTCGAGGAAGGCGGCCAACGGCGGCTGCATGGCTAGAGCCCGAGGAAACGGACGATCTGGGCGGGGTAGCGCTCGAAGCCTGTGAAGGCGTGATCGCCGCCGCACTCCAGGGAGAGACGGGCAAAGCGGTATTCGTCCAGCGCCTTGCGATAGTCGAGCACCTCGTCCTCCTGCTGTTGCAGCACCCAGAGCCGCTCGGGAGCAGTCACCGGCACCGCCAGCGCTCTCAGCTCGTCCATGTGTCCGGGCAACAGTTCATAGCGTTCGCCGCTGTAGGGGTTGGTCTGGGGGCCGAGGTAGTCGCAGAGCAGCTCGTGGGGGCGCACCGCCGGGTTGATGAGGGCGGCGCGGCAACCGTACATCTCGCTCACTCTCGTGGCCATGAAGCCACCGAGGGAGCTGCCCACGGCGCCCAGTCGCAGGGCGCTGCCGTGGCGGGCCTTCAGGTCGGCGATGGCCTGCTCGATGGCAGCCCAGGCGGCCGCCGGGGTGTTGGGCTGGGCCGGGATCACCACCTCGATATCGGGCCTGTTCTCTGCCACCCAGGCCGCCATCTGCTGCGCCTTGGCCGAGCCGGGGGATGAATTGAAACCGTGCAGATAGAGCAGGACGGGCTTCATGGCAACCCCTCAGTAACCGGTGGCATTGGGGTCGGGCACGAACTGCCCCAGCGGCAGGCGCCACACCTGACTCGCCACCCGGCCATCCGGGTGCAGGGTGAGATAGCGCCAGCCCGGGCCGGATTCGTCCAGTGCGAAACCGTCGGAGAGCGGCTTGAACTGGATGCAGGTAGAGGGGCTGGCGATGAGCCGCACTCCGTGGTGCACCTCGTCAAACTCCTGATGGACGTGGCCGAACAGGATGGTCTTCTGCTGCGGGTGGCGGGCCAGCACGGCGAACAGGTCGTCGGCATTCTTGAGGTTGTGCTGATCCAGCCAGGCGCAGCCCACCGGCACCGCCTGATGGTGCAGGGCGATGAGGGCGTGGCGCTCGGGATGCTGGCGCAGGGCCTGATCCAGGGCCGCCAGCTGGTGATCCCCCAGCACCCCGTGGGGTTTGCCGCGCACCTGGGTATCCAGCAGGATCACCTGCCAGTGCTCGCCTACCAGCTGCTTGGCCTCGCTGATGCCGGCCGCATGGAGGTATTCGGTCATCAGGGGGCCGTCGTCGTGGTTGCCGGGCAACCAGTAGATGGGGCGAGCCAGGGGCGCCATCATGGAGGCGAAGCGCTGGTAGGACTCCGGGCTGTGATCCTGGGAGAGATCCCCGGTGGCGAGGATGAGATCGAACGGGTGCTCGTTGGCCTGCACCCGCTCCAGCACGGCGGCCAGACTCTGCGCCGTGGGTACGGCCAGCAGCCGCCCCTCGGCACTGGCGAAGAGATGGGTATCGGTAATCTGTAACAGGCGCACACTGCCGTCCGGCGCCTGAGGTAGCTCTGTTTCCAAAATCACGCTTCTTTTTTATGGGTTCGACTAGAGGATGTTAATCAGGCTGGTGCCGTGTTTGAGACAAAATCTCAACCAATCGGCCAAGAATAGATTTACCTGCTCCTTTTCATCCCTGTGATGCATTTTTTGATTGGGATAATCATAACGTGGTTGCAACATTGAAATCTGTTGCGCCGCACACACTTCCGCCATTCGCACATCATGATACAAACGAATCTCTATCCGGGCTTGCAAGTAGCTCGGCAATTCGGGGTTGTGCTGGGCCAGGATCACCTGGCTGGTGAAGCGGCTCTCCTCGGTCACCGTGAGCTGGAACTGCAGGCCGTTGCCGACCTGATAGCGGCGCTCGGCACCCACGCTGCCGCCGGGCGGCAACAGTTTCATCAGCGCCATGTAATTGACCTCGCAGGTACGCTGCAAGGACATCAAATCAGGCACATAGCGCTTCATCGGGCTCTGGACTAATGACATGTCGCGGCTCCCTCAATCAGGGTCCATGAAGGGTGGACCCACTGCACAGTGTTCCAGTCGGACACAGGGCACCTGACCCGGGTCTGAACGAGCGTCACCTCAGCGCCCCGCCAGCCAGCGTGCCCGCAGCTCGCCGTGATTCAGGGCCAGCCACTGCAGGGCGATGACGGAGGCGGCATTGTCGATGCGCCCCTCTTTGAGCCAGGCATAGGCCTGCTCGCGGCTCACCACGTGGACCCGGATGTCTTCCCCCTCTTCAGCCAGACCGTGGATCCCCTTGGCCTGACTGGCATCCACCTCGCCCACGAACACCTCGATGCGCTCGGTGCTGCCACCCGGGCTCACCAGATAGCTGATGGCGTGTTCGCAGCGTCCCACCTCGATCCCTGCCTCTTCCACCGCTTCGCGCCGCACCACTGCCTCGGCGGTCTCCCCTTCATCGATGATGCCGGCCACCAGCTCCAGCAGCCAGGGGGTGGCGCTGGTCTCCATGGCGCCGATGCGAAACTGCTCCACCAGCACGATCTCGTCCCGCACCGGATCATAAGGCAGCAGGGCGGCGGCATGGCCACGTTCGAACAGTTCCCGGACGATGGGGGCGTTCCAGCCACCGGCAAACAGCCTGTGTTGCAGGCGGTAGACATTCACCTTGAAGAAGCCATTATATCCAGCTGATTTTTCAATGATTTTCACATCATCGCTGGAGTAGTGGCAGGTTTGAGGCAAGGCTTGCTGTGACATTCGAGACTCCTGCCAGCTTGACTTGGCTTGGTTTGACCATAATATTCGGGGGCATGAATGAACATTCATTCACTCGCTCTCGCCGACGATGAGGGAAGGATTCTAGCAGCCACAGGGCATTTGGCTAGGCGCGTTGCCGAGAAAACTCGCCCCGGACCTTGACGTTTCCGCAGCTGGAAAAGAGACAGTTCGCAATGAAATCTGCTTATAGTAAAGTGGTTAAGCTGAAATCAAGCTTGGTCGGTGACAATCCCCCCTTCATCCAGCGGACAGCTTTGGGTTGATACAAAAGGTTAAAACTATCATATGAAAAGAACACTCTTGTCAGTCATGGTGATGCTGGGTGTGAGCGGCGCCGCTCATGCCGAAAACCTGCTCGATATTTACCAACAGGCCCAGATCAAGGACACCCAGCTGCTGGAATCCAAGGCCAAGCGGGACCAGGCCTTCGAGAAGATCAACGAATCCCGTGCAGCCCTGCTGCCCCAGATCAACCTGGGCGCCGGCCTGAACTACCTGCAAAACAAGAACGACACCATGACCAACACGGGCGCTACCGGCTCCGTGACCCTGGATCAATCCATCTACCGTCGCAGCAACTGGGTCAACCTGGATCTGACCGAGAAGAGCGCCACCCAGTCCGACGTGGCCTACAACCTCGAGTACCAGAACCTGATGCTGCGTACCGCCCAGGCCTACTTCGACGTGCTCAAGGCCATGGATACCCTGGAATTCGTGCGTGCCAACAAGACCGCGGTCGAGCGTCAGCTTGAACAGACTCAGCAGCGCTTCGAAGTGGGCCTGACCGCCATCACCGACGTGCACGAAGCCGAGGCCGAGCGCGATCAGGCGCTGGCGGACGAGATCAATGCCGAGAACACCCTGGACAACAGCTACGAGAGCCTGCGCGAGCTGACCGGTATCGACCACCGTCAACTGGACGTGCTCAACACCGATCGCTTCAGCCCGCAGAAGACCGCGTTCAACTCCGACAAGTGGCTGGAGCTGGCCCTGGACAAGAACCTGGAGCTGCACAGCGCCCGCATCGGCAAGGACATCGCCAAGGAGCAGATCGATCTGGCCAAGACCGGTCATGAACCGACCCTGGATCTGGGCGCCGGCCTGAACGCCGGTTACAACGATTACAAGGACGAGATCCGCAACCCCGAGAGCAACAGCAATCAGGGCAACATCGGCCTGAACTTCAAGCTGCCCATCTACACCGGCGGGGCCACCACCTCCCAAGTCAAGCAGGCACAGTTCAACTACGTGGCCGCCAGCGAACAGCTCGAGCGCAGCTTCCGCTCGGTGCAGAGCACGGTCCGCTCCTCCTACAACAACGTGAACGCCAGCATCGGCTCGGTCCGCGCCTACAGCCAGTCCGTCATCTCCGCCGACAGCGCCCTGAAAGCGACCGAGGCCGGTTACGAGGTGGGTACCCGCACCATCGTCGACGTGCTGGACTCCACCCGCAAGCTGTATCAGGCCAAGCAGAAGCTCTCCGAGGCCCGCTACAACTACATCCTCAGCATCCTCTCCCTCAAGCAGGCCGCCGGCATCCTGGAGCAGAAGGATCTGGAAGAGGTGAACCAGGGTCTGATGCCCGCCGCCCAGGTCACCAAGAAGTCCTGAGTCAGGCGCACACCATGAGAAAAGGCGACCCCGGGGTCGCCTTTTTCATCTCTGTTCGCCGCTGGAAGTGCGTTGGTCGGGGCCTGCCAGGCAGCGGCCATGTCACCGACCCGGCAGCCCCATCAAAAAACCCGGCCTTGGCCGGGTTTTACGCTTATCCGCGCTCGCGGATGGTCTTGATGATGTCGGTGGTGGAGCAGCCGTCCTCGAAGTTCAGCACCCGCACCTCGCCGCCATTGGCGGTCACCTCGGCGTAACCGGCGATCTCTTCGGGCTTGTAGTCGCCCCCCTTGACCAGGAGGTCTGGCAGGATCTCGGCGATCAGACGCTGGGGAGTGTCTTCGCTGAAGGGGACCACCCAGTCCACGGCACCCAGGGCCGCCAGCACAGTCATACGGCGCTCGGTCGGGTTGACCGGGCGACCCGGCCCCTTGAGGCGACGCACGGACTCGTCGGTGTTCACCGCCACGATCAGGCGGTCCCCCAGCTTGCCCGCATTGGCCAGATAGGAGACATGACCCGCGTGCAGAATGTCGAAGCAGCCGTTGGTCATCACCACCTTCTCGCCGCGCAGACGGGCGGCCTGGACGGCCACCTTGAGCTGGGCCTCGGACATGACGCCAAAGCCGGTCTCCTGCTCGGTGTAGAGGGCGTTGGCCAGCTCCACCGGGCTCACGGTGGAGGTCCCCAACTTGCCGACCACGATGCCGGCGGCGGTGTTGGCCAGGGCGCAGGCCTCATCCAGACTCTTGCCTGCGGCAAGGGAAGTCGCCAGGGTGGAGATGACGGTGTCACCGGCACCGGTGACGTCATAGACCTCGTGGGCCTGGGCCGGCAGGTGCAGCTCGGGCTGCCCTTCGCGGATCAGGGTCATGCCGTTCTCGGAACGGGTGACCAGCAGAGCGTCCAGCTCGAAGCGCTTGACCAGCTCCAGCCCCCTGGCGACCAGGTCTTCTTCCCCCTTCACCTTGCCCACCACGGCCTCGAACTCGGACATGTTGGGGGTCAGCAGGGTGGCACCACGGTACTTCTCGAAATCGGTCCCCTTGGGGTCGACCAGCACGGGAATGCCGGCGGCGCGGGCACGCCGGATCATGCCGGGCACATCGTTGAGGGCGCCCTTGCCGTAGTCGGAGAGGATCATCACGTCCGCCTGGGGCAGCGCCTGCTCCACCTTACCCATCAGCAGGCTGGCATCCACGTCGTGGAAGGCCTCTTCGAAGTCGAGACGCAGCAGTTGCTGGTTGCGGGACAGCACTCGCAGCTTGGTGATGGTCGGATAGTCGGTCAGGCGCACGAAATCACAGGCCACCTTGACCCCGGCCATCTGGCTGGCGAGGGCATCGGCGGCTTCATCCTGACCGGTCAGGCCCAGCAGCACGGCCTGGGCGCCGAGGGCGGCGGAGTTGAGCGCCACGTTGGCGGCGCCACCCGGGCGCTCCTCGATGTGCTCGACCTTGACCACGGGGACCGGTGCCTCGGGGGAGATCCGGCCGGTAGGGCCATGCCAGTAGCGATCCAACATGACATCGCCAACGACCAGGATGCGGGCTTTTTCAAACTCGGGCAGGGTGATTTTCATCTGTATCGGCTCTCAAAACCTGAAAAATTCAGCGGCCGATTTTATCACACTCTTTTCCGGGGCGTGAAAAAAGCACGGCCCTGCCCCCTGACGCCCCCTCTGACCAGATGACGGCGATTCGCGCCCGCCCCCGCTTTTCGGATAGAATCCTCGACATGCGAGTGACCGCATCCGCGCCGGGCCACCCCACACAGGCCCCCCGGTTCGGTCGGACTCCCCCCTTTGCCTTTGCGAACAAGAGACTCTTCATGGCCCAAGAACACGCTCCCCGCCTCGAACCCCGTCTGTTCCATCCCCGTTACTGGGGGAGCTGGCTGGGCCTCTCCCTGCTCTGGCTGCTGGTGTTGCTGCCCTGGCGCAGTCAGATGTGGCTGGGCCGCCAGCTCGGCACCCTGGCCCGCAAGCTGCTGAAATCCCGCGTCAAGATTGCCCGCCGCAACCTGGAGCTGGCGATGCCCGAGCTCAGCCGGGATGAGCGCGAAGCCCTCCTGATGCAGAACTTCGAGAGCGTGGGCTGCGCCATCTTCGAGGTGGGCATGGCCTGGTTCTGGCCAGACTGGCGGATGCGCCGCCTGATGAAGGTGGAAGGGGAAGAGCACGTCATCAACGCCATGGAGAAGGGCCAGGGGATGCTGCTGCTCTCCTGCCACTTCCTGACGCTGGAGCTCAATGCCCGCTGCTTCGGCCTGGTGCGCCCCGGGGTCGGCGTCTATCGCCCCAACACCAATCCGGTGCTGGAGTACGCCCAGTACCACGGTCGCTGCGCCTCCAACAAATACCTGGTGGACCGGATGGACGTGAAGGGGATGATCAAGGCGCTGCGCAACGGCGACGCCCTCTGGTATGCACCGGATCACGACTACGGCAGCCATGCCAGCGTCTTCGTGCCCTACTTCGCGGTGGAGCAGGCCGCCACCATCACGGGTACCGCCACCCTGGCCCGGGTGAAGAACACTGTCACCCTGCCCTGCTACAACATCCGCACCCGGGAGGGCTACACCCTGCATATCGGGGCCCCGCTCGCAGACTACCCGAGCGGTGACGACCTGGCGGATGCCAGCCGCGCCAACCGCGAAATTGAAGCCGCCGTGCGCAAGGCGCCGGAGCAGTACATGTGGCTGCACCGCCGCTTCAAGACCCGCCCCAATCCGGACGATCCCGGCTACTACTGATGCCCTCCCGCCCCGTCGACCGGGCAAGTCCAGACGACAGGGCAGGATGGCACCGCGCCCCATGAAAAAGCCCTCGCACTGCGAGGGCTTATTTGTTGGCTGCCAGCGTCTGCCTTACTGGCGGATCAGGCGGTAGATGGCGTAGCCGGGGTGCTTGGCGTCATCCATCGGCAGGGTGGACTGGTACGACAGATCCGCCCCCGCCAAGGCCTTGGCCTCGTCGGTCGGCGAGGAGTAGAGGCGCACGTCCACGTTGGCGGGCAGGGCCTTCATGTGCCAGTTGTTGTTGGCCGCCGGGCTGAAGCCGGCCGGGTTGTCCGCAGACTGGGCCTTCAGGTACTGGGCGATGCTCTCCCGCGTCTCGAAGGGATCTTCATGCACTATGTTGCTGCCGTCGATGCCCGGGAAGTGGCCGCCGCCGCTGGCACGGTAGTTGTTGGTCACCACGTAGAACTTCTGGGCCGGGTCCACGGGCTGGCCGTTGAAGGTGAGGCCGCTGATGCGCTGGCCGTCGCTCACCTTGACCCCGTCCTTGCTGTAGCGGGCCGGCTGGGTGATGTCCACCTCGTAGCTGACCCCGTCAATCACATCGAAGTTGTAGGTGGGGAAGCTCTCGTTCACCAGCCACTGCACCCCGGTCTTGCCGGTGTCGATCTGGTTGAACTGGCCGGCGCTCATCTCCAGCCACTCCTTGACGGTGGCCCCGTTCACCTCGACCACCTGCAGGGTGTTCGGATAGATGTAAAGGTCGGAGACGTTGCGCAGGGAGATGTCACCCTGAGCCACGTAAGTGAAGTCATTGATGCCGTTGCGACCGCCACGGAAGGGGGCCGCCACCGAGAGGATCGGGTAGGACTCCTTGAGCAGGCCGTCTTGTTGCAATTGCTCTGCGTGGCGGCGCTGGGCATCGCTCACCAGCTGCACCGAGGGGTCGTCCTGCACCAGGGCGAAGAAGCTGTGGATGGGGGAGGTGATCTTGCCGAGCGGCTCGTCCAGCCACTGGTTGGTGGCGTCGTGGTCGGCCTGCACCAGGTCCACCACCCGCTGATCCACCGCACTGCCCTCGCTGGCGTCTATCTTGCGCAGGCTGGCCTGGCTCTGCTTCACCTGCCACTTGCCGTCCACCTGTTCCAGCTTGAGGTCGATGATGCCGAGGTGGTTGCCCCAGTAGCCGGGCATCACGGTGGGAATGCCGCTCAGGGTACCGGCCTGGTTGTCCACCTCCGGCAGATCCGGGAAGTCCCCGGGGAAGTTCTTGTGGGCGTGGCCCAGCATCAGGGCGTCCACCCCCTTCACCTTGGCCAGATGCCAGGCGGAGTTCTCCATCATGGCCTCATAGCTGCTGGCATTGATGCCGGTGTGAGCCACCACCACCACGATGTCGGCGCCCTTGGCGCGCAGCTCGGGCACATAGTGATTGGCGGTCTCGACCATGTCGGCCACCACCACCTTGCCCTCCAGATGACGCTTGTCCCACTGCAGCACCTGGGGCGGGGTCAGACCCAGGATGCCCACCTTGACGCGCTGGCGCTGGCCCTTGTCATCGGTCACCTCGCGCTCCAGCAGCAGATAGGGGGTGAACTTGTTGCCGCTCCAGTCAATTTGTCCCTTGGCATCGCGCTTGAAGGCCCCCGCCTCGAACACGTTGGCGTTCACATAGGGGAAGTCGGCTCCCGCCAGTACCTTGCCAAGGTAGTCCAGGCCGTAGTTGAACTCGTGGTTGCCCAGGTTGCCCGCGTCGTAACCCAGCTCGTTCATCGCCTTGAACACCGGGTGCGCCTGCTTCTCGAGATAGCCGGCACCGGACTGCTCGAAGATGTAGTCCGCCAGCGGCGTGCCCTGAATGAGGTCACCATTGTCGAGCAGCAGGTTGTTGGGGTTCTCGGCGCGGGCGGCGCGGATCAGCAGGGCGGTGCGGGAGAGGCCGAACTTGCGATCCTCCTTGTTCTGGTAGTAGTCGTACCCCAGCACGTTGGAGTGGATGTCGGAGGTCTGGATCAGGCGCAGGGAGACGGTCCCCGGCTGCGCCTTGCTGTCATTCTCGTTGCTGCAGGCAGACAGCAGCACGATGGCGGCAATAGCCCCCAGCTTCATGGTGTTATTCACTGTTTTTTCCCTTTTATTATGAGTAACGCTTTACCAGCGCCGGGAATTTAACAGACGAATATGTCAGCAGATGGCACCGGGACTCATTTTTATGAAGCCCGGCACAAAAATAGCCTTATGAGGCCAACAGAGCCCCGCTGGCCAGCTTGACCGCCAGCACCAGCATGATGAGACCTACAACAAGATCAATGGCTTGCTGCACCCTGCCCCGGGCGAGCCAGGGGGAAAGCGCCGCCGCCCCGAAGGCCAGCCCGTAGAACCACACCAGGGAGGCCAGCATGGCCCCCGCCGCGAAGGCGGGTCTGAGCTCCTCGGCAAACTGGCTGCCGAAGGAACCAAGCAGCATCAGGGTATCCAGGTAGACGTGGGGATTGAGCAGGGTCACTCCGAGGGTCATGGCCAGCACGCTCTTCACCCCCATCAACCGGGGCGAGTCCGCCAGGGCCGCCTCCTGGCCGCGCCAGGCACTGCGCAGGGAACGGATACCGAACCAGCCGAGGAAGAGCACGCCGCCCCAGGTCAGCAGGGCCAGGCCGATCGGGCTGGCTGCCAGCAGGTTGGCCCCGCCGAACACCCCGATGCCGATCAGCACGAGGTCGCACAGGCAGCAGAGGGTCGCCGTCAGCAGGTGGTGATTGCGGTGAATGCCCCGGCTCAGCACGAAGGCATTCTGGGCCCCGATGGGGATGATCATAGCAAGGCCGAGGGTAAAGCCTTGCAGGGTGGTGGCGAACATGGGGATGCGTTCCTGTGAAAGAGAGAAACGCACTATAAGGGGGCGCGGGCAATCAGAGAAATTCATTCATTTTCTGATGCATTCATAAAACTGATGAAAACCGGGCCGAAACCACACAAAGAAGGTTGTCAATTGCAGGATCTGACAATTGTGGGGTCACAGCCCCGCCCCGAGAATCGGCGGCAGGATGGGACGGCGCAGGACAGCGGTGATGGCGACAGAGGGGATGCCAGGCGACGAGCCGGTGCCGCCGGGCCTGTATTCACTGCAGCAGGGAGGGGAAGTTGGTGACCACCACCTGCTCCAGGTTCGGCAGCAGGATGCCGCTGCTCACCCCCTTGGCGATGGCCTGGTAGCGGTTCATCGACCCCGTCTTGCGGGTGACCTGATTGAGGTGGTAGTTCACGGTGCGCTCCGTGATGCCGAGGATGCAGGCGATCTCCCCCGATGTCTTCCCTTCGCTGGCCCAGAACAGGCACTCGGTCTCCCGCTCCGTCAGGGGCTCCTGGGGATCGTCCTCCCTCATGCTCTGGCGCACGATCCGGATCGCCGCCTCGAAGATGTAGTTGGACATCCAGGAGAGGATGGGCGAGGACTCCAGCATCAGATCGCTCGACGCCCGCTCCCGGGTGATGAAAGAGAGTATGCCGTTCTCCCCCGCCGCCCCGTGCAGCGGGAACGAGATGCCGTTGCGCAACCCGAATTCCGCCGCCAGCCCCATCACATCCATGCTCCCCTCTTGCAGGAAGCGCGCCTTCTCGTCCAGCCGGTTCCAGTAGATGGGCAGGGTCTGCCTGCGGGCGAGCTGGATGATGGGATCGCATGCCAGCATGTTGTTCAGGGTGTAGGCCTGTACCCAGGAGTCGGGGCACTGGTTGAACAGCACCACCTTGGGCCTTTGCATCGACATGGGCAGGATGAGGGCGAAGCGGTAGTAGTCGTAACCCATTCCCAGGGTGAAGCGGCCGATGAGCTCGGACAACCGGTTGCCATCGGTCACCAGCGTGAAATGTTCCAGGTACTCAAGCAGTTGGTCGCGTGTCATAGGCAAGCCTCCCCTGGCCAAGGCCTTGGATTATAGCGCCTAACCATGAAATGGAGAGACATGAATGCTTGTTTTCAAAGGAAAATTGAAAGAACACCCCAGATGGGAGGTCGAAAACGAGCTCTACCGATTTCGCAACCGCGTCTTCTCCGATCGACTCGGTTGGGACGTGGAATCCCGCCGTGGCCTGGAGCGGGACAACTTCGACAAGCCCGACACCCACTGGGTGCTGATTGAAGACAAGCAGGGGCTGTGCGGCTGCATCCGCCTGCTCAGCTGCGCCCAGGATTACATGCTGCCCAGCATCTTCCCCACCGCCCTCGCTGGCGAAGCCCCGCCGCGCGGCAACGACGTGTGGGAGCTGACCCGCCTCGCCATCGACGCCGACCGGGCCCCTCGCCTGGAGAACGGCATCAGCGAACTCACCTGCGTCATCTTCCGCGAGGTGCTGGCCTTCGCCAGGGAGCAGGGGATCCGCGAGCTGGTGGCCGTGGTCAGCCTGCCGGTGGAGCGCATCTTCCGCCGCCTCGGCCTGCCCATCGAGCGCCTCGGCCATCGCCAGGCGGTGGATCTGGGGGCCGTGCGCGGGGTCGGCATCCGCTTCCACCTGGACGAGCGTTTCGACCGCGCCGTCCATCGCCCCCTGCAGGGCCATTACCGGCCGGCGGGGGATGCTCTGCTCGCCGTCATCTGAGCAAAAAAAGTCCCGGGACCGGCCCGGGATTCAAGACGCTCGCTATGGTCCGTTTCCACCCCATGCAAAAACGGACCGGGTGAGTATCTTATGAATCTCATGTCAGGACTACTGTCACATCTCACAGGGGCGGCCCCGGGCACCGGCCCCCTCCATGGGGGCGGTCAGGTTGTCCTCTGGCGCTCCCTTGAGTAGCATTCTTGCTGAACTCCCTTTTTTCATAAGGAATGCTGATGAAGACGCTGGACTACAAGCTGCTGCTGGCCCTGGACGCGGTGATCCGGGAGCAAAACTTCGAGCGTGCCGCCCAGCGCCTGCACATCACCCAGTCCGCCATCTCCCAGCGCATCAAGCAGCTGGAGCAGCAGTTTGCGGAGCCGCTCATCATCCGCAGCCAGCCGCTGCAGGCCACGGGGCTCGGCCAGAAGCTGCTGGCCCACTATCGCCAGGTGCGCCAGCTGGAGCTGGAGCTGGCCGGCGAGCTCTCCCCCGACGAGCCCAGGGCCCCCATCCGGGTCAGCATCGCCGTCAATGCCGACAGCCTGGCCACCTGGTTCCTGCCCGCCCTGGCGCCACTGCTGGAGCAATACCCCATCGAGCTGAACCTGCTGGTGGATGACGAGAGCCGCACCCTGGACCGGGTGCGCGAGGGGCAGGCGTTCGGCGCCGTCAGCCTGCAACCCCAGCCGCTGGCGGGCTGCTGCGTCGACGAACTCGGCGAGATGCGCTATCTGCTCACCGCCAGCCCCGCCTTCGTCGCCCGCCACTTCCCGAGCGGCCTCACGGCGGCGGCCCTGGCCAAGGCGCCGGCGGTGGCCTTCGACCAGCGCGACGACATGCACATCAGCTACATGGCCCGTCATTTCGCCCTCCCCCCCGGTGGCTACCCCTGCCACACGGTGCGATCCTCCGAGGCCTTCGTCGCCATGGCGGAGCAGGGGCTGGCCTGCTGCCTCATCCCGGAATTGCAGATCCGCCAGCAACTGGAAGAGGGGCGCCTGCTCGATCTCAACCCGGATCACCACCTGGTCGAGCAGCTCTACTGGCACCGCTGGGTGCTGGAGCGGGGGCTGCACAAGCAGATATCCCAGCGCCTGATCCAGCAGGGGCGACGGGCACTGCAACCCCGTTGAGGGGGCCATTCACCTTGGCTTTGGGGGGGTAAAAACGTATAGTGCTGGGCGATTAACCATCAGGTCTCCACTCAGGTTCCCCATTTATGTTCCAAGACAATCCGCTGCTGGCCCAGCTCAAGCAACAAATCCGCGAAAACATCCCCAAGAAAGAGGGTGTGATCCGCGCCTCCGATCGGGGCTTCGGCTTCCTGGAGGTCGATGAGAAGACCAGCTATTTCGTGCCGCCTCCCTACATGAAGAAGGTGATGCACGGTGACCGGGTGAGCGCCCTGATCCGCACTGAAAAAGAGAAAGAGGTGGCCGAGCCGGATGCCCTGCTGGAGCAGGCCGTCACCCGCTTCGTCGGCCGCGTCAAGATGTTCCGCGACCGCCTCAACGTGGTGCCCGACCACCCCCTCATCAAGGACGCCATCAAGGCCCGCGCCAAGAAGGGTCTGGACGAGAAATCCTTCAAGGAAGGGGACTGGGTGGTTGCCACCCTCAAGCGCCATGCCCTGGTGGACGGCAACTTCTCCGCCGAGATCACCCAGCTCATCGCCACCCAGGAAGATCACAACGTGCCCTGGTGGGTGGTGCTGGCACGCCACAACCTGGCCCAGATTGAACCGGCGGACCTGCCGGAGTGGAAGGTGATCGAAGAGGAAGAGCTGCCCCGCCGGGATCTGACCCAGGTTCCCTTCTTCACCATCGACGGTGCCAAGACCAAGGACATGGACGATGCCCTGGCCATCACCAAGCTGGAGAACGGCTGGGAGCTGCTGGTGGCCATCGCCGACCCGACCGCCTATGTGGCCGAGGGGAGCGAGCTGGACAAGGAGGCCGCCCAGCGCGCCTTCACCGTCTACATGCCGGGACGCAACGTGCCCATGATCCCGCGCACCCTCTCCGACGAGCTCTGCTCCCTGAAAGAGGGCGAGGAGCGCAACACCCTGTGCGCCCGTCTGCTCATCGCCGAGGACGGCCTGCTGCTGGAGGAGACCGAGTTCTTCGCTGCCCGCATCGTCTCCCATGCCCGTCTCAGCTATGACGACGTCTCCGACTGGGCCGAGCACGGCAAAGCGCTGGATATCGACGCCGGCGTCCTGGCCCAGCTGCCCCTGATGAAGGCGATGACGGAGGCCCGCATCAAGTGGCGTACCGAGCACGCCCTGGTGTTCCCGGACAGACCCGACTACGACTTCGAGCTGGGTGAAGACGGCGAAGTGCTGGCCATCCACGTGGAGCCGCGCCGCATCGCCAACCGCATGGTGGAAGAGTCGATGATCGCCGCCAACATCTGCGCCGGTCGCGTGCTGGGCAAAGAGGTCGGCTACGGCATCTTCAACGTCCACACCGGCTTTGACGAGGAGTCCCTGGACGGCGCCATCGAGCTGCTCAAGACCGCCGAGGCCCCGTTCGAGAAGGAAGATATCGCGAGCCTCTCCGGCTTCTGCGCCCTGCGCCGCTGGATAGACAACCTGGACACCCGCTGGCTGGACGGCAAGATCCGCCGCTTCCAGAGCTATGCCCTGATGTCCGCCGAACCGGGAGCCCACTACGGCCTGGGTCTGGATGCCTACGCCACCTGGACCTCCCCCATCCGCAAATACGGCGACATGGTCAACCATCGCCTGCTCAAGGCGGTCATCGCCGGCAAGACCCCGGGTGAGCGCCCCAGCCTGGAGCTGACCGAGCACCTGACCGCCTGCCGCCGCCTGCACCGCATGGTGGAGCGCGACATCGGCGACTGGCTCTATGTGCGCTACCTCAAGGCCGATGCGGGCACCGACAAGGTGTTCAACGCCGAGATCATCGACGTGATGCGCGCCGGCCTCAAGCTGCGTCTGCAGGAGAACGGCGCCGTGGTGTTCATGCCCGCCCGCCATATCCTCGACAACAAGGATCGGCTGGAGTGCAACTGGGACAACGGTCGCGTCTATCTGGACAAGACCGAGGTGGTCTACGAGCTCGGCCAGATCATCGAGGTGAAGCTGACCGAGGCGGTGGAAGAGACCCGCTCCCTCATCGCCAAGCCGGCGGTGGATCTGGTGCCGGGTCCGGCGCCGGTGGCCCCGACCAGCGAGGCCGATGCCGCGCCTGCCGACGAGGCCCCCAAGGCGCAGTGATCCCCTGCTTGTCTGCTCTGCAAAAGCCCGCATCCTGCGGGCTTTTTTTAGGTTCATCGCGGCTTTCCGGGGAAGGCCGCCTTGATTTTCAGAAAAAAGTATTCTGAGTCCCTAAATCCATATGCCATGCGCTTTATCACTTTGATCTTGTTGTTCACCCCTTCCAGCACACTCGTGTGCATCGGGTA
>NZ_JAGKRH010000022.1:0-29252 GCF_017939245.1 Aeromonas sp. PrichA-15
TACGATTGATCTCAGAGCGAGTTTCTTCGACAAGGGTAAGGTGTTCAATCAACGTCATAGCGCGTGCCTCCTGCATGGAGACGCGATTAGATCACAGACGATCTGCCTGTTCAAATTTCATTAACAAAGTGCGATCCCGCCCTGGGGCCAAGGTGGAGCACCCATTTCGCATCATCAAGCGACAGTTCGGCTTCGTGAAAGCCAGATACAAGGGGTTGCTGAAAAACGATAACCAACTGGCGATGTTATTCACGCTGGCCAACCTGTTTCGGGCGGACCAAATGATACGTCAGTGGGAGAGATCTCACTAAAAACTGGGAATAACGCCTTAAATGGCGAAGAAACGGTCTAAATAGGCTGATTCAAGGCATTTACGGGAGAAAAGATCGGCTCAAACTGAAAAAATGAAATGACTGAGTCAGCCGAGAAGAATTTCCCCGCTTATTCGCACCTTCCTTAGCAAAACTTTTCTGTTCGTCGCTAATCGTGGCAAAATATGCATCGTGAACAACCTTGCAATCGTCGATCGCCAGGCATTCTGCCTCGGTAAGTGGCAGCTCAAATCTATCATCTGAGCCGAGCCCCCTGAATGAGCTGATAAATTGCTTTGTATATTGAGCGTAGTCTTTTCCCTCAACAAAGTTCTTGCCATCATGAGTAATCAACTTAGACAACGTGATGAAATAGGGGCGTGGCTTTCCTGGTTTGAAAACTGAAAATTCTCTCCGCTTGAATTTCCCCATGCTGACGTCGAGATAACCCGGCCCTATCATATGCCCATCTTGGCAAGACCCAGACCATGCAGTGTATTTGTGTTCAATCGGGGGGATGCTCGTCTCTATGGAATAGACATATATAATAGCTTCAAACTCACATCCATTGACCTCGATACTTTTTTGCTTTGAGCTGAAATACGGATCACCCGATAGCCCGGAACAGGCTACTAGTGAGCACATACATAAAGCAAGAAGTGCGATTGGCATTATTTTCATTGCGCGCATATTAAGGTCCTGTGCTCGGGTTAATGGACATATCTGCCAGCGTTCTCCTTAACAGCACATTGAAAAACAGTCTATTAAGGATCGTCAAAGATACTGTGCTCGTGATGAAGAGTAGCGCGTCGCAGCTCATTGTTCATCCCTATAAATGCACAAAACCTTAAGTGGCGATTCCATTTAAAGCTCCTTCCAAGGTCCTGTTATGTATCGATTTTCCCTGTGTAATTCGGAAGGGATACTTTACCAAGTAATTGGAGTCCCTTATTCCTGTCAGTGCTCTATGGGCCACAGTTCTTCGACGCTTTCAGCATCGACAACTCACTCGCCCATAAAAAAACCGGCCACGGGGGCCGGTTCTGATTCGGAGCTCAAGTACGCGCGGGATTAACCCAGGCGAACCCGAGCATTGCGGAACATGCGCATCCAGGCGCCATCCTCGCCCCAGTTGTCCGGGTGCCAGGAGTTGGCCACGGTGCGGAACACCCGCTCCGGGTGCGGCATCATGATGGTGGCGCGGCCGTCCGCACTGGTCACCGCGGTGATACCGTCAGGGGAGCCGTTGGGGTTGGCCGGGTATTGCACGGTGACGTTGCCGCGGTTGTCCACGAAACGCAGCCCCACCAGACCGCTCTGTTGCAGCGCGGCAAGGTGAGCGGCGTCGCGCACCTCCACCCGCCCTTCCCCGTGGGAGACGGCAATCGGCATCACGGAGCCCGCCATGCCGGCGAAGAAGGCGGAGGGGGACTCCTGCACTTCCACCAGGCTGAAGCGCGCCTCGAAACGCTCGGAGCGGTTGCGCACGAAACGCGGCCACAGATCGGCCCCCGGGATGAGGTCACGCAGGTTGGACATCATCTGGCAACCGTTGCACACGCCCAGCGACAAGGTATCACCACGCTCGAAGAAGCGCTGGAACTGCTCGCGGGCATTGTCGTTGAACAGGATGGACTTGGCCCAGCCTTCCCCCGCCCCCAGCACGTCGCCGTAGGAGAAGCCGCCACAGGCCACCAGGGTCTGGAAATCTTCCAGCTTGATGCGCCCCTCGAGGATGTCGCTCATGTGCACGTCGACAGCGGTGAAGCCGGCGCGGTCAAAGGCGGCCGCCATCTCCACGTGGGAGTTGACCCCCTGCTCGCGCAGCACCGCCAGACGGGGAGAAACCCCGCGAGCGATATAGGGCGCGGCCACGTCGTCGGACGGGTTGTAGGTGAGCCTGGCCTGCAAACCCGGATCGGTGGCGTCCTGGCGGGCGGCATGCTCCTGATCGGCGCACTCCGGGTTGTCACGCAGGCGCTGCATCTGCCAGCTGGTCTCGCCCCAGATGGTGCGAAGGGCGGTGCGGCTGGCGCGATACACCTCGCTGCCGGCACGCTGGAACAGGATGAGGTCGTCTTCGCGCACCGTGCCCAGCACATGGGAGCAGGCTGCCAGACCGTGACCGGCCAGCAGGGTCAGCACCGCTTCCTTGTCTTCGCGACGAACCTGGATGACGGCCCCCAGCTCCTCGTTGAACAGGGCCGGCAGCAGGTCGCCACCCACGCGATCGAGCTGGATATCGAGGCCGCAGTGACCGGCAAACGCCATCTCGGTCAGGGTGACGAAGAGGCCGCCGTCGGAGCGGTCGTGGTAGGCAATCAGCTTGCGATCCGCCACCAGCGCCTGGATGGCGTTGAAGAAGCCCTTGAGCTGGACCGGGTTGTCCAGATCCGGGGCACTTTGCCCAAGCTGGCGGTAAACCTGGGCCAGGGCCGAGGCGCCGAGGCGCTGCTTGCCGTTGCCAAGGTCGATGAGGATAAGGTCGGTCTCACCGAGATCGGTGCGCAGTTGCGGGGTCACGGTATTGCGTACGTCCTCGACCCGGGCAAAGGCGGAGATGAGCAGGGAGAGCGGCGAGGTGACGCTGCGCTCCTCGCCGTCCTGCTGCCAGCGGGTCTTCATGGACATGGAGTCCTTGCCCACCGGGATGGTGATGCCAAGGGCCGGGCAGAGCTCCTCGCCCACCGCCTTCACCGCCTCGTAGAGACCCGCATCTTCCCCCGGGTGACCGGCGGCGGACATCCAGTTGGCGGAGAGCTTGACCCGCTTGAGGGAGCCGATATTGGCCGGTGCCAGGTTGGTCAAGGCCTCGGCCACCGCCATGCGGGCGGAGGCGGCATGAGAGAGCAGCGCCACCGGGGTGCGCTCGCCCATGGACATGGCTTCACCGTGGTAGCTGTCGTAGGTCGCGGCGGTGACGGCGCAGTCAGCCACCGGGATCTGCCAGGGGCCGACCATCTGGTCGCGGTTGACGAGGCCCGTTACGGTGCGATCGCCGATGGTGATGAGGAAGGACTTCTCCGCCACGGTCGGCAGGCGCAGCACGCGCTCTGCGGCGTCGCCGAGGGTGATGCCGTCCAGTTGCAGCGCCTTGCCCTGGGCAGGCAGGCTCTGCACGTCGCGGTGCATCTTGGGCGCCTTGCCAAGCAGCACGTCCAGCGGCAGATCGATGGGCTGGTTGTCAAAGTGATCATCAGAGAGAGTGAGATGCTTCTCTTCGGTGGCGGTGCCGATGACGGCATAGGGGGCGCGTTCGCGCTCGCACAAGGCCTTGAACAGAGGCAGCTTGTCCTGGGCCACGGCCAGCACATAGCGCTCCTGGGATTCGTTGCACCAGACTTCCAGCGGGCTCATGCCCGGCTCGTCGTTCGGAATGGCACGCAGGTCGAAGCGACCACCGCGATCCCCGTCGCTCACCAGCTCCGGCATGGCGTTGGAGAGACCACCGGCGCCCACATCGTGGATGAAGACAATCGGGTTGTCGTCCCCCAGTTGCCAGCAGCGGTCGATCACTTCCTGGCAACGACGCTCCATCTCGGGGTTGTCACGCTGCACGGAGGCGAAGTCGAGATCTTCGGCAGACTGACCGGAAGCCATGGAGGAGGCTGCGCCGCCACCCAGGCCGATGTTCATGGCCGGACCACCCAGCACGATGAGGGCCGCCCCCACCGGGATCTCCCCTTTCTGGACGTGCTCGCTGCGGATGTTGCCGATACCGCCCGCCAGCATGATGGGCTTGTGGTAGCCGCGCACCTCGACGCCGTTGTGGCTCGGCACCTGCTCTTCGAAGGTACGGAAGTAACCCAGGATGGCAGGGCGACCGAATTCGTTGTTGAAGGCGGCGCCGCCAAGAGGCCCTTCCTGCATGATGTCAAAGGCGCTGACGATGCGGCTCGGCTTGCCGAAGTCCTGCTCCCAGGGCTGCTCGAAACCGGGGATGCGCAGGTTGGAGACGGAGAAGCCCACCAGGCCCGCCTTGGGCTTGGCGCCACGGCCTGTCGCACCCTCGTCGCGGATTTCGCCGCCGGAGCCGGTGGCGGCACCCGGGAAGGGAGAGATGGCGGTCGGGTGGTTGTGGGTCTCCACCTTCATCAGGATATCGACGCGCTCCTGGTGATACTGGTACTCACCGTTGGCGGGGCTCGGGAAGAAGCGGCCACCCTGGCTGCCTTCCATCACCGCGGCGTTGTCTTTGTAGGCAGACAGGACATGATCCGGCGTCTGCTCGAAGGTGTTCTTGATCATCTTGAACAGCGACTTGGGCTGCTGCTCGCCGTCGATGGTCCAGTCAGCGTTGAAGATCTTGTGACGGCAGTGCTCGGAGTTCGCCTGGGCAAACATGTAGAGCTCGATGTCGTTGGGATTGCGACCCAGCCGGGTGAAGTTGGTCACCAGGTAATCTATTTCGTCATCGGCCAGGGCCAGACCCAGGGTCACGTTGGCCTCTGCCAGGGCGGCGCGACCACCACCCAGCACATCTACCTGGGTAAAGGGGCGCGGCTCGTGGTGAGCAAACAGGGCGGCGGCCTCGTTCATCTCGGCAAAGACCACTTCCATCATGCGATCGTGCAGCAGGGCCGCGATCTCGCTACGCTGGGCCACGCTCAGCTCACCCTTGGCCTGCACGTAATAGGCAATGCCGCGCTCCAGCCGCTTGACCTGTTTCAGGCCGCAGTTATGGGCGATGTCGGTTGCTTTGGAAGACCAGGGGGAGATAGTGCCGGGGCGGGGGGTAACGAGGAACAGCTGACCGCTGGGGGTGTGTTCCGGGATGGTCGGGCCGTAGCGCAGAAGCTGGCCCAAGGTCGCTCGCTCGGGGGGCGACAGCGGGCTCGTCAGCTCGGCAAAATGCACGTATTCCGCATAGACGCTTGCTATCTCTACTCCTCTCTGTGCGCAGCTCTGCAGCAGCTTGTGGACACGAAACTCAGACAGTGCTGGGGCACCACGCAAGATTTCCATATACCTTTCTCACCAAGTTTTAGAGTGTGGGGGGATTTGAGACGCGCGTATTATAGGGATCAGGCCCATCCTGAACAAACGTTTTTCTCATCTCGCGCGGTGTGACTCCCTTCATACTCTCTGGTATAAAGGTGCCTCTTTTTTGACAAATGCCGATTTTTTCAACAAGGGTACTCACCTACTTGCGCTGCATTTTTCGACTGTTCATCGGGATGATGTTGACGCTGGCCCTGGCCGGTTGCGACTTCTACCACCCCTCCAGCCAACTGGAGCAGATCCGCCAGCGAGGCGAGATCCGGGTTGGCACCCTCTATGGCCCCACTTCCTATTACCAGCGTGACGACACCGCACTGGGGTTCGACTACGAGCTGGCGCAGCTTTACGCCGACTGGCTGGGGGTCAAGCTGACCATAGTACCGGCCTACAGCACCGCCGAGCTGGTCGAGCAACTGCAAAAGGGCAAGCTGGATCTCGCCGCCGCCGCCATCGTCGTGACCACGGAGCGGCGCAAGCTGTTCCGCTTCGGCCCCGGCTTCTACCAGGTCTCCCCCAAGCTGGTCTATCGCAACGGCTCCCCCAGGCCCAAGAACCTCGGTGACATCAAGGGCAGCATAGTGGTGCCGGCGGGCTCCACCGGCGAGGACCTGATGAAGGAGCTGGCCAAGCAGTACCCCAACCTGAAGTGGAGCACCAATCGGGATGCGGACGTGGAAGAGCTGCTCAAGCAGGTGGCCGACGGCAAGGTGGACTACACGGTGGTGCAGGACACCATACTGGCCCGTACCCAGCGCTACTACCCCGAACTCACCGAGGGCTTGACCCTCGCCAGCAAGCAGACCGTGGCCTGGGCCATGACCAAGCTGCCCGACGACAGCCTCTACGCCAGCATCATCGACTTCTTCGGTCAGCGCTTCATGGATGGCGCCATCGCCAAGCTCGACGAGAAGTACTTCGGCCACGTGCAGAACTTCGACTTCGTCGACACCCGTACCTTCCTGCAACGGGCCAAGAGCCTGCTGCCCAAGTACCAGGCGCTGTTCCAGACCCACGCCAAGGATATCGACTGGCGGCTGCTGGCCGCCATCAGCTATCAGGAATCCCACTGGGATCCCCAGGCACGCTCCTACACCGGGGTGCGCGGCATGATGATGCTCACCGGCCCGACCGCCAAGGCGATGGGGGTAAACGATCGCACCCACCCGGAAGAGAGCATCAAAGGGGGCGCCCGCTACCTGCAGGAGATGATGGCGAAGGTGCCCGACTCGGTCCCGGCGGACGAGAAAGTGTGGTTTGCCCTCACCGCCTACAACATCGGCTACGGCCACATGATGGATGCCCGCCGCCTGACCAAGGAGCTGGGCAAGAACCCGGACGCCTGGAGCGACGTGAAAGAGGTGCTGCCCCTGTTGCAGCAGTCACGCTGGCATCGCAAGGTGCGCTATGGCTATGCCCGTGGCGGCGAGGCGCGCAACTATGTCAACAACGTGCGCCAGTACTACCAGAGCCTGCTCTGGCTCGACAACGAACAGCAGAAGGCCCATCGTCGCGAGGAGCTGGACGAGGACGACAGCAGCGAGCCGGACGTGCCGGCACAGCGTCCGGCCATCATCGCCGAAGTGGTCAAACAGATCATCACCCCCTAGCCTCGCCGGGGGTGTGTTTTCCTGCCCTGTTCTCTGTTACCATCCTTGGGTATACGAGGGGCGCTGGAGCGAACTTATTGCAATGTATTCATTGCGTTGCAGTTCCTGCCAAGGGCCCTTCGGCCCCACGCAAGACCAGGGAGGAGAACAGGATGCGAGCACGCAGAAGAGCCATGTTGGCCCGAAAAACCAAATGTGCCTGGAGCCCGAGACGCAAGCTCAAGCTAGCCGACATGAAACGCAAGATCTGGCACAGAAACCGCTCCTTCACGCTGCTGATAGCGGAGCACACAGTATAAACCCGGCATCAGCCGGGTTTTTTTATGCCTTGTCAGGCTGCGCTTCAAACAGAACGGTGCGCTTGGAGACCAGGGTGTTGCAGTGGTTGCAAAAATAATCCACCGCGCCGCAAGCCCGAAGCCGCTCCAGCTCCTGCCCGCAGGCAGGACACAGGGTCCGGATGCGATAACGGGCCTGACATTGGCCACACGTCGTCTCTCGGCTGCGGCTGTCCAGTTCGCCCTGACAGGCAGGGCAGGTCAGCGTGTTCATTCTCTTCTCGACTCCTCTTTACGTCACTGTGCACCGGCGTCACTCGCAGCCCCTCTCCCGGTTTGTCTGCCCTGAGGAGGGCCACCAAGAAAAACGGCTGCCGGGAAGGGCAGCCGCAGGGCTTTATTTCTTCGCTTTGGCCTTGAGCAGGCGCTTGCGCTGGCGTTCCTGGCTCAGGGTCAGGGTGTTCTTCTTGCCCTCGAACGGGTTGACCGACTCCTGGAACTCCACCCGGATCGGGGTCCCCATGATCTTCAACGACTTGCGGAAGTAGTTGATGAGGTAGCGCTTGTAGGAGTCAGGCAGGTCGTTCAACTGGTTGCCGTGGATCACGATGCGCGGCGGGTTGTAGCCACCGGCGTGGGCATACTTCAGCTTGACCCGGCGACCGTTCACCATGGGCGGCTGGTGATCTTCCTGGGCCATCTGCATGATGCGGGTCAGCATGGCGGTGCTGGTGCGGCGAGTCGCGGACTCGTAAGCCTCGTTGATGGATTCGAACAGGTGACCGACGCCACTGCCGTGCAGGGCGGAGATGAAGTGCACCCGGGCGAAGTCGATGAAGCCCAGACGTCTGTCCAGCTCGTTCTTGACGTCCTCTTTCACCTTCTGATCCAGGCCGTCCCACTTGTTGACCACCAGTACCACGGAGCGGCCGCTGTTGAGCACGAAGCCGAGGATGCTCAAGTCCTGATCCGTGATGGTCTCCCGGGCGTCAATGACCAGCAGGCAGACGTTGGCATCTTCAATCGCCTTGAGCGTCTTGATGACGGAGAACTTCTCCACCGTCTCGTGCACCTTGCCACGGCGACGCACGCCGGCGGTGTCGATGACCACGTATTTCTGATCGTCGCGCTCCATGGGGATGTAGACGGAGTCGCGGGTGGTACCCGGCATGTCGTAGACGATGACCCGATCTTCACCCAGCATGCGGTTGGTCAGGGTGGATTTGCCAACGTTGGGGCGACCGACGATAGCAAATTTGATGGGCAGGTCGGCGAACGGCGTCTCCTTGGTGTCTTCCCGGGTGTCGAGCTCACCGGCGGCCACCATGCGCAGCAGGGCCTCTTCGTCGAACTCCTCCAGCTCCTCTTCCTCTTGTGCCTCGGTGGCAGAGCCGACCAGGGTCTCGAGGTGAGGGGCCAGGGCCAGCTCCAGCAGGCTCAGTACGCCACGGCCGTGGGCGGCCGCCATCTGGTAGACCTCGCCCAGGGCCAGACCGTAGAACTCGGACACCGCGGAGTCACCGTCGATGCCGTCGGTCTTGTTGGCCACCAGAAACACCTTCTTGTGGGTCTTGCGCAGGTGCTCGGCGATGGCCTGATCCGCCGCGGTGAGACCGGCACGGGCATCCACCATGAAGAGCACCACATCGGCCTCTTCGATGGCCAGCAGGGACTGCTCGGCCATCTTCAGCTCGATCCCCTCCTCGGTGCCATCGATACCGCCGGTATCGACCACGATAAATTCCAGCTCGCCCAGCTTCGCCTGGCCATATTTGCGGTCCCGGGTCAGGCCGGGGAAGTCGGCAACCAGGGCATCCCGGGTACGGGTCAGGCGGTTAAACAGGGTGGATTTCCCCACGTTGGGGCGGCCCACCAGGGCAACTACAGGAGTCATAAAAGCCTCATTCTCAAGACGACAAAGGCTCCGGGTCCGAAGACCAGGAGCCGGATATTCACATTATCGGACGATCAAGGACGCTTGAGGGCGTACAACTTGCCGTCACGGCTCTGCACATACAGGGTGTCACCCTCCACCAGCGGAGCGGCATAGAGACCACTGCTGTCGAGCTGCTGCATGGCCTTGATGGTCCCGTCGGTACGGTCCAGCCAATACAGGTAACCTTCCACATCGCCGACCACCACATAGTCACCCAGGATGACGGGGGCGGTCACGGTGCGGTTTTCCAGCTGGGTGTTGGACCACAGCTCGAGACCGTTGCGACGATCGACCGCAAACAGATGGCTGCGGCTGTCGGTCAGCACGATGGCATTGCCGGTCACCGCCATGTCGCGATAACCGGAATACTTGCGCTTCCACACTTCGTCGCCGCTCATCAGCTTGCGCGCCATCAACTGGCCGTTGTAGGCGATGGCGTAGAGCTCATCACCGGCAATCAGCGGGCTGGCATCGACGTCCACCATCCGATCCAGTTCGGTGGCGCCGCGCGGGTCAGCCACCTTGGATTGACGCACAGGCTGGCCGTTGCTCAGCAGGGCGATGCCCACCTTGCCATCGGCGCGGCCATAGATGACGGCACCGTTGGTGATGATGGGGGCGCCGGCACTGCGCAGGGTCAGGGGCGGCTGCTCTTCGGACAGGGTCCACTGCAGCTTGCCCTCATCGGTATCGAGCGCCACCAGGCGACCGGAGGTGGTCAGCACCACCACGCGGCCATCCTCGACGGCGGGGCTCGCCACCACTTCCCCAGGTACCGTGGTCTGCCACAGCACTTCGCCGTTGGCCTCGTTCAGGGCGTAGACCACCCCGTTTTCGGACCCGAGGAACAGCTTGCCGTAGCGAGAGACCAGACCACCGGAGAGACGGGCACTGCGCTTGTCGGCGTTGATGGGCAGATCTGCCAGATCCACGCTCCACAGCTCCTTGCCGCTCTCGCGCTCGAAGGCGGTCACATCGCCATCGCGGGCCGCTGCATAGATGCGGTCCTCTTCCACCACCGGCTTGAGCTGGGAGTAGAAGTCGCCGATGCCATCCCCGACCGAGGAGGACCATGCGGTATCGGCAGTGAACGCGGACTCGACCTTGGGCAGGGGTGCCATGGGGTTGAGATCTTCTTCCGAACTGAACAGGGAGCAGCCCTGCAAGGCGAAGGAGACAGCCACCCCCAGCGCCATTCGCTTGTACAGATTACGCATCCGGAGCCTCGCCCGCAGTGACGGCTGGCAGCGCCAGATCATCCATCTTCAGCTTGAGTTCGGCGCTGCTCTGCAGGCCGCCGGCATCCGCCGCTGCCTGATAGGCATCGCGCGCTTCTTCGGCCTTGCCCTGCTTTTGCAGGATATCGCCGCGCACTTCCGCCACCTGGGCCTTGAAGGCGTCGTTGTTGATCTTGCCAAGCTGGGCCAGGGCCTCGTCAGCCTTGCCCTGATCGCTCAGGACCCGTGCCAGACGCAGGGCGGCGATGGGCTTGATGCTGTCATCGCCACTGGCGGCCACCAGGGTCAGCTGCTCGGCAGCCAGATCCAGCTTGCCCGCCTTGACGGCGGCCGCGGCCAGTTGCAGGGCAGCCAGCTCGGCATAGGCGTCACCCTTGTGAGCGGTAATGAAGCTCTTTGCCTGCTCCAGGGCGGCGTCGTCCCCCTTGGCGAGCTGGGCGGTCATCTCGTTGTAAGCCTGGGAGGCGGCTTCCTGGTTGTTCTGCTGCATCTCGTTGTAGTAGCGCCAGCCAAAGAGGCCGACCAGACCGATCACGGTCCCGGCGATCACCGAGGTGCCGTTCTCTTTCCACCAGTTCTTGATGACCTCAACCTGTTGTTCTTCAGTGGTATACACTTCCACAGCTTACTCTCCTTTCGCTGCCAGCAGGGCGATGGCGGCATCGACCGAGACGGTCTGTTGCTCGGCCTGGCCACGCAGATATTTGATGGTGATCTCCCCGCTTTGCACCTCGGTCTCCCCAAGGATCAGGGCAATGGCCGCGCCGCTCTTGTCGGCACGCTTGAGTTGTTTCTTGAAGTTGCCGCCGCCGCAGTGGCTCATGAGGCGCAAGTCCGGCAGGGCATCGCGCAGGCGCTCTGCCAGGGCAAAACCAGCCTGCTCGGTCCCCTCACCCACCATGCAGAGATAGACATCCACCGCCGGGCGGATGTCAGCATTGAGTTCGAGGGTTTCAAGCATCAGCACCAGACGCTCCATGCCCATGGCGAAACCCACCGCCGGGGTCGGCTGGCCACCGAGCTGCTCCACCAGGCCGTCGTAGCGACCACCGGCACAGACAGTGCCCTGGGCCCCCAGGCTGTTGGTCACCCACTCGAACACGGTCAGGTTGTAGTAGTCGAGGCCGCGCACCAGACGCTCGTTCACCTCGAACTGGATGCCGGCCACCGTGAGCAGGCGCTTGAGCCCTTCAAAGTGAGCCAGGCTCTCTTCGCCCAGGTGGTCGAACAGACGGGGGGCACCTGCCAGGATGGCCTGCACTTTCTCGTCCTTGGAGTCGAGCACCCGCAGGGGGTTGCTGTACATGCGGCGCTGGCTCTCTTCGTCCAGCTCGCTCTTGTACTGTTCCAGATAGGCGACCAGGGCATCGCGATAGGCAGCACGTTCGCTGCTCTGGCCGAGGGTGTTGAGCTGCAAGGTGACGTGATCGCTGATGCCGAACAGACGCCACAGGCGGTGAGTCAGCATGATGAGCTCGGCATCGATGTCCGGCCCGTTGATGCCGAACAGCTCGACCCCGAACTGGTGGAACTGGCGATAGCGACCTTTCTGGGGACGCTCGTGACGGAACATGGGGCCCATGTACCACATCCGGCGTTCCTGGTTGTAAAGCAGACCGTGCTCGATGCCGGCACGCACGCAACTGGCGGTCCCCTCCGGACGCAGGCTCAGGCTGTCGCCGTTGCGGTCTTCAAAGGTGTACATCTCTTTTTCGACCACATCGGTCACTTCACCGATGGCACGCTTGAACAGATGGGTCTGCTCGACGATGGGCATGCGCACTTCGCTGTAGCCATAGCTGGCAACGACCTGGCGCAGGATCTGTTCTACTTTCTGCCATACCGGGCTCTGCTCCGGCAGGCAATCATTCATACCGCGAATAGCTTGGATCTGTTTTGCCACGTTGATACTCGAGAAAAAGAGGTAAAATTTGGCCGCATTATAGGGATTTTCGACCCCGAGGTAAAATCGGGTGCCCGGATGCGGGATGTAAAATCAACAACCTAAAGCCGGGGCCACCCCAGGTGGCCCCGTCATCGTTCAACCTTTGTCCACCTGGATCTGGTTGGCCGGATCCAGCATGGCAGCCCGGGCACGGATGCGACGCTCCAGGGTCGGGATCAAATCCTTGTTGTCGAGCCGGTCGACCCGCTGGCCCCCCTCGTAGAAGGCACTCTTGTTGGCGGCGCCCGCAAGGCCGAGATCGGAGACCAACGCCTCCCCCGGACCGTTCACCACACAGCCGATGATGGAGACATCCATCGGGGTGATGATGTCTTCGAGCCGCTCTTCCAGGGCGTTGACCGTGCCGATGACGTCGAACTCCTGACGGGAGCAGGAGGGACAGGCGATGAAGTTGATGCCGCGGGAACGGATGCGCAGGGATTTGAGGATGTCGAAGCCCACCTTCACCTCTTCCACCGGATCGGCGGCCAGGGAGATGCGCAGGGTGTCGCCAATCCCTTCGCTCAGCAACATGCCAAGGCCGATGGCGGACTTGACCGCGCCGGCGCGAAAACCGCCCGCTTCCGTGATGCCCAGATGCAGAGGCTGATCAATCTGCTTGGCCAGCAGGCGATAGGCACCGACCGCCAGGAAGACATCGGACGCCTTGACGCTCACCTTGAAGTTCTGGAAGTCGAGGCGATCCAGGTAATCCACGTGGCGCATGGCGGACTCCAGCAGCGCCTCCGGGGTCGGCTCGCCGTATTTCTCCTGGAGATCACGCTCAAGGGAACCGCCGTTGACGCCGATCCGGATGGGGATGTTGTAGTGACGGGCGCAATCCACCACCGCACGCACCCGCTCTTCGTTGCCGATGTTGCCCGGGTTGATGCGCAGGCAGTCGGCCCCGTACTCAGCCACTTTGAGGGCGATGCGGTAGTCGAAGTGGATGTCGGCCACGATGGGGATGCGGGTCTGCTGCTTGATGAGCTTGAACGCTTCCGCCGCCTCCATGGTGGGGACGGAGACCCGGACGATGTCGGCGCCGACCCGCTCGATCCGCTGGATCTGCTCGACGGTAGCGGCCACGTCCGTGGTCTTGGTGTTGGTCATGGTCTGTACCGTGATGGGGGCATCGCCCCCAACCGGCACGTTGCCGACCATGATCTGTCTGGATTTGCGACGAACGATGGGTGATTCGTGTGCGGGCTTTTCGTGAACAGACATGGCGGACTGATTACTCCTGCGGCAGTGAGAAGCGGGCAGTCCGGCCGTTGTTGTAACGGCTCATGTCGAAGGACTTGCCCTGATATTCGAGATTGACCGCCATGGGCGCGCCAATGATGAATCTGAGTGGCTCGGGTCCTTCCAGTACCAGTTCGTCGTTCGCCTTCTTCAGACCGCTGAACAGGGTCTTGCCGTTGGCATCCTTGACGTCCAGCCAGCAATCGGCGGTGAAGCTCATCTTGAGCTGGGGCGCCTTGGCGGGCTCGGTGGTCGTGCTCTCGGCAGTCGAGACCGCACCGGAAACGTCCGTCGGGACGGCTGCGCTGGCATCCGTAGCGACCACAGGCAGGGTCGCGGTGGCACCGCTCACCACAACCTGGGTGGACACGGCATCGGACGCTGCGGGCAGCACGGGCTCGGTGACCTCCACGGCGGGGGCAACATTCGCTTCCGGCGTATTGACGGTCGCGCTCATCTCGGTCGCCGCCAGGGCGTCGTCACCGGCAGAGCGGCGCGCCGTGCTCTGCCACCACCAGGCGACGGAGAGCCCGATCAGCACCAGAATCACCAGCCAGGTCACTACCTTGAGCCGGCTGTCATTGGCCTGCTGGCGGGAGCGACGGGAGAAGCTCTGCATGTCGATGTTGTCGGGGGGAGTCAGTCCCAGCTTTTCGTAGGCGGCGAGGATGGTCTCCTCGGGGATGCCCACGAGCTTGGCATAGGCCCGCAGATAGCCACGAATGAAGGTATGGGACGTGTGCTTGTCATAGGTATCCGCTTCGATGGCGGCGATCAGGGTCAGACGAAGGTGAATGCGGGACGCAACCTGTTCCCGGGTCCAGCCGAGCTGTTCACGGGCGTTGCGCAGCAGCTGGCCTGGGCCCGCTGCCTGGGAGTCGTCTTGGAAATCGTGTGGCTGTTCAGTAGTCATTGGCTAAGTAACGCTTGGCTTGTTGCGAAGTGGGATATTGCCTTACCAGCTCAGTCCCGAATTGGTGAAGTAATGCCGGTTTGTCCATGGCCTGGGCCAGCCGCAGCCGGAGCCAGAGGCTCTCCTCGTTCTCCTCTGCCACATCGGCAAAGCGCGCGAGGTAAGACTGGACATCAGGAAGCTTGCCATCTTTCATGGAAAGCTCGGCCATGTCCAGCAATAACCTAGGATTGCGGGGATTATACCCCAAGGCCAGACGATAATACTCGCTGGCCTTGTCATTTCTGTGATTTTGCATCGAGCAGAGCGCCGCATTCTCGTAGGTATCGGCGATCTTCACGTAATCGGGCTGGCTGACGGCCTGCAAGAACGCCTTTTCCGCTTCGTCGAAGCGGCCACGGTTGCAGAGGAAGGCGCCATAGTTGTTCATCGCGTCAGCATTGGACGGATCCATGGCCAGCGCTTTCTTGTAGCTCGCCTCGGCGGCCTTGAAATCCGACACCTGCTGGTAGAAATAGGCAAAACCGATGTAGACCTGAGGATTGTTGGGATCGTACTGAAGGGCTCGGTCGAGATTGAATTTGGCCTGCTCGGCATTGCCCTGGCGCAGATACTGGATACCCAGATCGAGACGAGTCTGGGCGGCGGCCTTGAGGTCGGGGCCCACTTCACGCTGGGTCGAATTCTGGCCAGCGTAAGTGGTCTCTGTGACACAGCCTGACAGCGCACAGAGCGCTGCCACTACGATCAATGTACGGATATCCATTTCCTGTCTATACAATGGCTTAGGAGTTAAACCATTTTGACGGAAATCCCATCCTGTTGCATCCGATTTTTCATGGTGCGCTTGGTGCGGTCGATCACCTCTCCCACCAGCTGCCCACAGGCGGCGTCGATGTCGTCACCACGGGTCTTGCGCACGATGACGGTCAGGCCGTATTCCATCAACACCTTGGAGAAACGGTCGATACGGCTGTTGCTCGGCTTGCCAAACGGGTTGCCCGGGAAGGGGTTGAACGGGATCAGGTTGATCTTGCAAGGAGTTTCCTTGAGAACCTTGGCCAGCTCATGGGCATGCTGCATGTCGTCGTTGATGTGATCGAGCAGCACATACTCCACGGTCACCCGGCCGCCGTTGGCGTTGGACTTGGCCAGATAGCGGCGTACCCCGGCAAGGAAGGACTCGATGTTGTACTTGTCGTTGATCGGCATGATCTCGGAACGCAACTGGTCGTTCGGCGCATGCAGAGAGATGGCCAGGGCCACGTCGATCTGGTCGCCCAGCATGTCCAGCGCCGGCACCACACCGGAGGTGGAGAGAGTGACGCGGCGCTTGGAGATGCTGAAGCCGAAGTCATCCATCATCAGCTTCATGGCAGGTACCACGTTGGCGAGGTTGAGCAGCGGCTCACCCATGCCCATCATCACCACGTTGGTGATGGGGCGCTTGCCACCCACCACTTTGGCGGCACGCCATACCTGACCGATGATTTCGGAGACTTTCAGGTTGCGGTTGAACCCTTGCTGGGCGGTGGAGCAGAAGGTGCACGCCAGGGCGCAGCCCACCTGGGAGGAGACGCACAGGGTCGCGCGGTCCGCTTCCGGAATGTAGACGGTCTCCACCTCCTGATCGCCCACCTGCAGCGCCCATTTGATGGTGCCATCGGCGGAGCGCTGTTCACGGCTGATCTCGGGGGCACGGATCTCGGCAATGGCCTTGAGCCGCTCGCGCAGCGCCTTGTTGACGTTGCTCATCTGATCGAAATCATCACAACCGAAGTGATAGATCCACTTCATTATCTGGTCTGCCCGGAACGGCTTCTCGCCCAACTCGACGAAGAAGGCACGCATGGCATCCCGGTCGAGATCCAGCAGGTTGGTTTTTGTTTCGCTCATCAGGGGCCTCAGCTCACACACTTCATAAATTATCGGCTGACCTACGTCAGGGGGCGGCATTGTACAAATAATGGGTCTAGCTTTCCACCTGGAGAATAAGTGGATATTGGTAGGATGACCAAAAAACAAAAGGGAGCCGAAGCTCCCTTGGTCACCAGCAGACAACATCAGCCGCGCGGGCAGATCTCGTCGTCGGAGAAGAAGTAGGCGATTTCACGGGCGGCAGAGGCCGGGGCATCGGAGCCGTGGACGGCGTTGCGATCGATGCTCTCGGCGTAGCAGGCGCGCAGGGTGCCGGCCAGGGCCTCTTTCGGGTTGGTGGCGCCCATGATTTCACGGTGACGACGGATGGCGTCTTCACCTTCCAGCACCTGTACCATGACGGGGCCAGAGGTCATGAAGCCGACCAGACCATCATAAAACGGCTTGCCCTGGTGCTCGGCGTAGAAACCGGCGGCCTGTTCGCTGGTCAGGTGCAGCATCTTGGCAGCAACCACTTTCAGTCCGGCGCTTTCGAAGCGGCTGTAGATGGCACCAATCAGGTTCTTGCTGACCGCATCCGGCTTGACGATGGAGAAGGTACGTTCGATAGCCATTGAGTTCTTTCCTTAACTACAGAGTTTTATTGTAGGAATCCATGTTCGGCGGCGATTATACGTAAACAAAAAACGAAATAACACACAAAAAATCAACTTTTTGTTAAACAAAAGAATCCTTGAAACAACATGGTGACTCATCTTGTGCCAGGGAAGAGAGATAAAATGTGCGCTTGCGCACGATCGGCATGCTAATGCCTCAAAACCGTATCAATTGCTCAGCAAAGCAGCACTGGAAAGGGCACCCTGAGGTGCCCTTGTGATGCCGTTCACTGACTCAGCGCGCCTCCGCCATCAGGGTATGGGCGATGGTGCGCATCCCCAGGGTATTGGCCCCGGGCGCCCACAGACTGTCGCCGTTCTCGCTGAAGCAGGCGGCGAGATCGACATGCAGCCAGCCTCTTCCCTCATCAGGAACAAAGCGGGAGAGGAAGCCTGCCGCATTGGAGGCCCCCCCCGGTCCGCCGCCCGGCACGGGGCGGCTGTTGGCGGTGTCGGCATAGTGGGACGGGCACTGCTGGCGATGCCAGGGCTCCAGCGGGAGCGGCCATGCTGGCTCTTGCTCTGCATCCGAATAGGCCATGGCGCGGCTCACCAGCCCCTTGTCCAGTCCAAACAGGGCGTTGTAACGCCCCCCCAGCGCCATCACGGCCGCCCCGGTGAGGGTGGCGGCGTCGATGATGAGCGGCGCACCAGACTCGCCGGCCAGTTGCAAGCCGTCGGCCAGGATCAGACGCCCTTCGGCGTCGGTATTGACCACCTCCACCGTGGTGCCGTTCTTGTAGGTGAGGATGTCACCCAGCTTGTAGGCATGCCCGGATACCAGGTTCTCGGCGCAGCAGAGGATGAGCTTCACCCGCTTGTCGAGGCCACGCAGAATGGCCAGCGCCAGAGCGCCGGTGACGATGGCGGCACCGCCCATGTCGTGTTTCATGGTCAGCATGCCCTGGGAGGTCTTCATGGAGTAGCCGCCGGAATCGAAGGTGATGCCCTTGCCCACCAGGGCGGCCGCTACCGGCGCCTTGGGATCCTTGCCCGGATTGAAATCCAGCTCCAGCATCACGGGCTCGCGGTCACTGCCACGACCCACCTGATAGAGACCGACCCAGCCCGCCTGTTGCAGCGCCTCTCCCTTGAGGATGCGATGGCTGATCCGGTCCGGTGCCAGCTCGGTGAGGAAGGCGGCGGCTTCGACCGCCAGCTCCAGCGGCCCCAACTGCTCCGGGGTGGCGTTGGTCATCTCCCGCACCCAGCGCCCGCACAGCCAGCGCGCCTCCAGCTCCTCCCTGTCCTCCTCGGACGAAGTGGCCCACTGCAACCCCACTTCCGCCTTGGGCGTCTGCAGCCCCTGGGCAAAGGCCCACTGCTGCTCCCGCTCCCAGTGGCCAGCCAGGACCACCTGCTGGATCCCCTGGCTGCACAGGCGCCGCGCCGCCTGCTGGATATCCAGCAAGGGAGTGGCGCTCACCAGATGGATCACCATGCCGTCGGCACGGTGGGAGAGCAGTGCCCCCTCCCCCCACTCGGCCGGTGCAAACTCTCGGCTCAACCAGACGTTCATGCGCACACCTCCTGCAACCAGCGGGCAATCGTGCGAAGACCATGGCCCTTGGCCCCGGTCGCCCAGAGATCATTGCCCGACTTCTGATAGGAAGCGGCCAGGTCCAGGTGCACCCAGCCCTTGCCTTCGTCACGGACGAAGCGCGATAGGAACGCCGCTGCCGTGGTGGCGCCGGCAGTGCCTTCGGCGGATGCCACATTGCCCAGCTCGGCAAAGGCCGAGGTGAGCTGGCCTGCATGCCAGGGTTCGAGCGGCAGCGGCCAGGCCTTCTCGTTTTCGGCGTTGGCGGCAGCCAGCGCGCGCACCTGCTCCGCCTCATCGAGAGCAAACACGGCGTTGTAGTCGCGGCCCAGCGCGGTCTTGGCGGCGCCGGTCAGGGTGGCAGCGTCGAGGATGTAGGCAGCCCCGCTTTCGCTGGCGGCCAGCAGGCCGTCTGCCAGCACCAGGCGACCTTCCGCGTCGGTATTCTGGATCTCGACCGAGATGGCGTTGCGATAAGTGAGGATGTCGCCGAGCTTGAAGGCGTGGCCGGAGACCAGGTTCTCGGCGCAGCAGAGGATGAGCTTGACCCGCTTGTTCAGGCCACGGCTGATGGCCAGCGCCAGGGCGCCGGTCACCATGGCGGCGCCGCCCATATCGGACTTCATCGGCAGCATGTTGTCGGAGGACTTCATGGAGTAGCCGCCGGAATCAAAAGTGATCCCCTTGCCCACCAGCGCCGCGACCACGGGGGCGTTGGCATCCCCGGTCGGGTTGTAGTCGAGCTCCAGCAGCACCGGCTCGCGCTCGCTGCCACGGCCCACCGACCAGATCCCGATATAACCCGATTCACGCAAGGCTTCGCCAGCGGTGATGCGGGCGGTCACCTTGTCACCGCCGAGGCTGCGAATGAGCAGCAGAGCGGACTCCGCCAGGCTCATGGGGTAGATGGCTTCCGGGCAGCCGTTGGTCACCTCTCGCACCCAGTGGGTCGCTTTTAGCAAGGCGGCGAGTTCGGCCGCTTCCTGCTCGCTCTGTTCACCAAAATCGAGCTCGCGAACCCCCTTGGCGGCATAGAAGCCCTGGGCAAAGGCGTAACGACGCTCCCCATTCCACCCCTCGCCCACCAGCTTGATGCGCTTGATGCCGCTCGACTCGAGGCGTCTGGCACCGCGCTGGATGGCGCGCAGCGCCTCCTTCTCCTGGCCAGCGGCCAGATGGAGATGGGCCTCGTCCCCGTTGAAACTGAGCAGGGCACCCTCGCCCCACTGGGCGGCGGCAGCCTGGGACGACAACCTTACGTTCATCATGTCAGCCATGTTCTCTTGCTTCCTTTTTATTGGCACTTTCATCAACGAATAGGGAAATCACGGGCACAAAAAAGGCCGCTCCCTCAAGGGTCACGGCCTTCACCATATCATTACTGCACCATGAGATGCTGCACGCGCAATTCACTCATGTGTAATTAAGGGGTCATCAGTGGCGCTCGGACGCCAGATTCAGGGTGTACTTGGGCAGTTCCACCACCAGATCCTCGTCCGCCAGTCTGGCCTGGCAGCTGAGACGGGATTCCGGCTCCAGCCCCCACGCCTTGTCAAGCATGTCGTCTTCCAGCTCGTCGCTCGGCTCGAGGGAGTCGAACCCTTCCCGCACCACGCAGTGGCAGGTAGTACACGCACAGGACTTCTCGCAAGCGTGCTCGATCTCGATGCCATTGCGCAGCGCGATATCCAGAATGGTTTCACCGGTCGCACCTTCGAGGGCTGCGCCGTCCGGACAGAGCTCGGGATGGGGCAGAATAATCAGTTTTGGCATATCACACCTTGTTGACGTTTTGTCCGGTCAGCACCTTGCGGATGGAGGCATCCATCCGGCGGGCTGCAAATTCGCCACTGGCAGCATCCGCCGCCTCGATGGCCTCTTTGATCTGGTTGGTGGTGCCCGTGCTGCGCATGGTCAGCAGATGGGCGATGGCGGCATCCAGCTCGGCCCGCTCGGCGGGGCTCAATAAAGCCTCGCCATCGGCGGCCAGGGCGGCGTTGAGGCTCTCGACCACCCGGTCGGCCTCGACCTGCTGCTCCGCCAGCATACGGGCGTCCATGTCCTGCTGGGCATTGGCGATGGAAGCGCTCAGCATGTTGAGGATGTCATCTTCCCCCAGCCCGTAGGAGGGCTTGACCTGGATCTCGGCCTGCACGCCGGAGGATTTCTCCATGGCGCTGACCGACAGCAGACCGTCCGCATCCACCTGGAAGGTGACGCGAATGTGGGCGGCGCCGGCCGCCATGGGCGGAATGCCGGTCAGGGTGAAGCGGGCCAGGGAGCGGCAATCCGCCACCAACTCGCGCTCCCCCTGCACCACGTGGATGGCCATTGCGGTCTGGCCATCCTTGAAGGTGGTGAACTCCTGGGCGCGGGCCACCGGAATGGTGGTATTGCGCGGGATCACCTTCTCGGCGAGGCCGCCCATGGTCTCTAACCCTAAGGAAAGCGGGATGACGTCCAGCAGCAGCATCTCGGCGTCGGGCTTGTTGCCCACCAGGATGTCGGCCTGGATGGCGGCACCGATGGCCACCACCTTGTCAGGGTCGATGCTGGTCAAGGGGGTGCGGCCGAAGAACTCGCCCACCCGCTCGCGCACCAGCGGCACCCGGGTCGAGCCACCGACCATCACCACTTCCAGCACCTCTTCCTGCTCGAGACCCGCATCGCGCAGGGTGCGCCGACAGGCCTGCAGGGTGCGCTTGACCAGGGGCTGGATCAGCTCGTCAAACTGGCTGCGGGTGACGGTACCCTGCCAGCCGGCAAAGGTGCAGGTAACGGCATCGGCATCGGTGAGGCCGTGCTTGATGCTGGCCGCCGCATCCAGCAACTCGCGCTGGGTACGGGCATCGAGCTGACCGGACAACCCGGCTTGCTCTTTGAGCCAGTCCGCCAGCAGATGGTCAAAATCGTCACCACCGAGTGCCGAGTCGCCACCGGTGGCCATCACCTCAAACACCCCGCGATGCAGACGCAGGATGGAGATATCGAAGGTTCCGCCACCCAGGTCATAGACGGCGATCACCCCTTCCTGGCCGGAGTCGAGGCCATAGGCGATGGCCGCCGCGGTGGGCTCGTTCAGCAGGCGCAGTACGTGCAGACCGGCCAGTCTGGCCGCGTCCTTGGTACCCTGACGCTGGGCATCGTCAAAATAGGCGGGCACCGTGATGACCACGCCGTCGAGGTCTCCCCCGAGGGACGCGGCACCGCGCTCGGCCAGTTTTTTCAGGATCTCGGCAGAGACCTGCACCGGATTGACCAGCCCCTGGCGGGTCTGCAATTGCGGCATGCCGTTGTCGGCCGCCACGAATTGATAGGGTTGCTGGCGGGTATCGATGTCGGCCAGCGCCTTGCCCATCATCCGCTTGACCGAGACGATGGTGTTGTGGGGATCGAGGGCCGCCTCACGCTTGGCATCGAAGCCAACCCGGATGGTATCGGCCTGGTAATGGACCACGGAAGGCAGCAGATCACGCCCCTGCTCGTCACAGAGGGTGTCGGCCTGGCCGCTGCGCACGGCGGCGACCAGGGAGTTGGTGGTGCCAAGATCGATGCCGACGGCACGTTTATGCTGGTGAGGCGCGGCGCTCTGGCCTGGCTCGGCAATTTGCAGTAATGCCATGGGTAATCACAATTCCTGCGTTAGAGGGTCAAGACTCGAACAGCGAGTCTTCGAATCGTTCCAGCTCCTCGAGGAGCTTGTCGACAAATTTGAGCTTGCGAACGCAATCCGCCGCCTGCAGATCCTCACCCCTGGTGAGAGAGTCGGCCAGCCGTTGCATCAACGCCTGGTGATCATGCCTGATCTCCTGGCGAAAATCCTTGATGGCCCCCTCAGGGTCGGCGTCGCCCTTGAGATCAGCCAGCCGCTCTCGCCACTCCAGCTGTTGCATCAGAAAGGCAGGATCTTGCAGTGTCTGCTGCTCGCCGCGAATATCGGTGCCCCGCAAGGAGAGCAGGTACTCGGCTCGGCGCAAGGGGGTCTTGAGGGTGGTAAACGCATCGTTGATCTGGGCAGCACGCTGCACGGCAGCCAGCTGCTCCCGCTCGGGGGCAGTCGCAAAACGATCGGGATGGAACTGGGTCTGCAACTGACGATAGGTGTCAGCCAGTTGGCGAGTATCGAGCTCGAAGCCCTCAGCCAGCCCGAACAGCTCGAAATGATTCATCCTTCATCCTCAGACAATAGCGCTGGGAGTGCAACCACACTCGTCTTGAACTTGAAAGCAGTGGCATGGACTGGCGTCCACACCACTGTGTTGATGAGCAAGGTGTTGATCACAAGAGACTCGCCGCAACAGGGCTCACCCTTGTGGCTGCGAGGCGTTGCAAACATGGGCGATCGGTCAATCGAACCACTTACACGCTGAAGCTTTCGCCACAACCACATTCGCCCTTGGCATTCGGGTTGTTGAACTGGAAGCCCTCGTTGAGGCCTTCCTTCACGAAGTCCAGCTCGGTGCCATCCAGGTGGATCAGGCTCTTGGCATCCACGATGATCTTGACGCCTTTCTGCTCGAACACCTGATCCTCGGCAGCCAGCTCATCCACGAACTCGAGCACATAGGCAAGGCCAGAACAGCCGGTCGTCTTGACGCCGAGGCGCAGGCCGATGCCCTTGCCCCGGTTGATCATGAAGGAGGAAACCCGCGCCGCTGCGGCATCTGTCATGGTTATGGCCATACTGCTCTCCGGACCTTAAAGACCTTTCTTCTGCTTGTAATCGGCGATGGCGGCCTTGATGGCATCCTCCGCCAGAATGGAGCAGTGGATCTTCACCGGCGGCAGCGCCAGCTCTTCGGCGATGTCGGTGTTCTTGATACCGGCCGCTTCGTCCAGGGTCTTGCCCTTGACCCACTCGGTCACCAGGGAGCTGGAGGCGATGGCGGAACCACAGCCGTAGGTCTTGAACTTGGCATCTTCGATGATGCCATCGTCGCTGATCTTCAGTTGCAGCTTCATGACGTCACCACAGGCCGGTGCACCGACCATGCCGGTGGCGACGCTGGGATCGTTCTTGTCAAAACCACCGACGTTGCGGGGATTCTCGTAGTGGTCGATTACTTTTTCACTGTAAGCCATATCTAACTCCTGCTAATTCCGTTGTTCACCAGACCCTTGCCATGCTGGCAAGGATCAGTGATGTGCCCATTCGACCGTGTTCAGATCGACGCCATCCTTGAACATCTCCCACAGGGGGGACATCTCGCGCAGACGACCGATAGAGTCGCAGATGAGCTTGATTGCGTAGTCGATCTCTTCTTCGGTGGTGAAGCGACCGATACTGAAACGGATGGAGCTGTGTGCCAGCTCGTCGTTCAGACCCAGGGCGCGCAGCACGTAGGAAGGTTCCAGGCTGGCCGAGGTACAGGCAGAACCGGAAGAGACCGCCAGATCCTTCAGTGCCATGATGAGGGATTCCCCTTCCACATAGGCGAAGCTGACGTTCAGGTTACCCGGTACACGCTGATCCAGATCCCCGTTGATATAGACTTCTTCGATGTTCTTGATGCCATCCCACAGACGCTGGCGCAGGGCCATGATGTGCTGGCTCTCGCTCGCCATCTCTTCCTTGGCGATGCGGAAGGCTTCCCCCATGCCGACGATCTGGTGGGTTGCCAGGGTACCGGAGCGCATGCCGCGCTCGTGGCCACCGCCGTGCATCTGGGCTTCCAGACGAACACGGGGCTTGCGGCGCACATACAGGGCGCCAATGCCTTTCGGGCCGTATACCTTGTGGGCGGACATGGAGAGCAGATCAACCTTGAGTGCTTCCACGTCGACCGGGATCTTGCCCACGCTCTGGACGGCGTCCACGTGCAGCAGGATCTTGCGGGAACGGCACAGCTCGCCGATGGCAGCGATGTCTTGCACCACCCCGATCTCGTTGTTGGCGTGCATGATGCTGACCAGGATGGTGTCATCACGCAGGGCGCCTTCGATCTGCTCTAGAGTGAACAGGCCATTGGGCATGGGCTCGAGGTAGGTCACCTCATAGCCTTCCCGCTCAAGTTGGCGGCAGGTATCCAGCACGGCTTTGTGCTCGGTCTTGGAGGTGACGATGTGCTTGCCCTTGCCGGCGTAGAAATGGGCGATGCCCTTGATGGCCAGGTTGTTGGACTCGGTCGCACCGGAGGTAAAGACGATCTCGCGCGGGTCCGCGCCGATCAGCTCTGCCACTTGATTACGGGCCAGATCCACCGCCTCTTCGGCCTGCCAGCCGAAACGGTGGGAACGGGAGGCTGGGTTGCCGAACAGGCCGTCCATGGTGAGGCACTGCATCATTTTTTCTGCGACACGCGGGTCCACCGGACAGGTTGCCGAATAATCAAGGTAAATAGGCAGTTTCATCTTTTTCTCCGTTACGACGGGGTCACACAGCGACTCGTCGTGGAAAGCACGTTTATAGTTGGACTTTCAAGCTCACATCACCGCGTTCGGCCCGATCAACCAGGGACAACACGGTCTTCATTTGTTCATCTTGCTTGCCGGCGATACGGCGCACATCGGCCTGACCAACCAGCTCGGCCAGGGTGATATCCCCCAGGAAACTGGAGATGCGTTCGCTCAGATCCCGCCACAAGGAGTGGGTCAGGCACTGGGTACCACCGTGGCAGCCCCCTTTGCCGAGGCACTTGGTCGCATCGACCGATTCATCGACCGCGGTGATCACCTGACCGACCGAAATCTCGCCAGGGGCCAGACCGAGGCGATAGCCGCCACCGGGGCCACGTACGCTGCTCACCAGACCATGCTTGCGCAGACGGGCAAACAGTTGTTCCAGATAGGACAAGGAGATGCCCTGGCGCTCTGAAATATCAGCCAGGGGCACGGGCCCCTGCTCTGCATGCAACGCCACGTCGAGCATGGCTGTCACCGCGTAACGTCCTTTTGAGGTCAGTCTCATATGCCTTACCGTCTTGCGAACCAATCAATATGTGGCATATGGTCACATACCCGACTAAATCAGTCAAGTATATGCTTGAGTAAATCAGTCGGGATTAATCCTGTACCCTGGACTTCTGGACAGAGGTGAGAATGCCCCGCAGGATGTTCAACTCCACCGCTTCGGGTCTGGCCCGATTGAATAGACGACGCAGTTTGCTCATCACATGGCCTGGATGGTCATCGGCAATGAATCCCGTCTTTTGCAGCGTCTGCTCCAGATGCTGATAAAACCCTTCCAGTTGCTGGGCGCTTGGGTACTCGACCCGCTCATCCTCCGGGGCCGAATGCTCCTGGTTCTGTACTTCCAGCCAGCGCATCCGCACCTCGTAACAAAGGGTCTGCACTGCCATGGCCAGATTGAGGGAGCTGTATTCTGGATTGGCGGGAATGGCCACATGGAAGTGGCATTTTTGCAGTTCGTCATTGGTGAGACCGGTGCGTTCACGGCCAAACACCAGCGCGACCGGGTGCTCCATGCCCTCGGCAACCAGCTTCTCGCCCGCTTCACGGGGATCCAGCATGGGCCAGCTCAAGGTGCGGGAACGGGCACTGGTGCCGATGACCAGACCACAGTTGGCAATGGCTTCATCCAGGGTCGGCACGATACGGGCGCGAGCCAGGATATCGCTGGCCCCCGCTGCCAGGGCGACGGCCTCCTCATCCGGCTGGGCCTGGGGATCGACCAGCACCAGTTGAGTCAGCCCCATGGTCTTCATGGCCCGCGCCGCGGATCCCATGTTGCCGGTGTGAGAGGTGTTTACCAACACGATACGAATCTGATCCAACATGCCCAGTCAATCTTCAGTCAAAAATGGCGCGCAATTGTAACATAACCAATCGCTATTTTGGCACCGCTTCCGACCAGGCATTTCTGCACAAACAGACAGATGATACATCCCCACCCTGCGTGGTCACGCTGACAGTGGGGTACTGCGGCTCAAGTTCACCTGTTCCGCAGCACTCGGGCAAGAAAACGGCTCAGCTCATTGTCGCGGCAGTGGGCACGTGCGTCTCGCGGGCCCGCTCGATAAAGGTCGCCAGATCCATCAGGGGGTATTTCATCAATCCCAGCCCGTCCAGATCCAGGCTGTCCATCAGGTTTTTCACCTCCAGACCCAACTCGGTGTTCCCTTCAATCTTCAGCTTGCGCTGGAAGAAGAGGGAATCCGGGTCTTCACGGCGCCCAGCGATCAGAACAAGATCCTGGCTATTGCCGCTGAAACAGACATCGGCATGCTCACACTTCCTTGCCACCACCAATTTTCCCTCCCGCTCGCTGATAAACCAGCAGAGCTCCAGATCAGAGACTTCGACCTTGAGCCACTTGCCTGCCAGAAATTCAAAGTCGCCATCTGTGATGGCCTCTTTGAACACGCTGGCCAGCAGGCGCTCCATCAGGTTCTTCTGCAAGGAAAATGGCACCAGTTTGAGAGGATGGCGCAGAATGTGGGGAGCCTGTTCGACCAGGCGACGTTGCAGTTGTTGAAACACGATAAACTCCCAGTTTTTTGCGCATTCAAGCACAGGGCCGCAGCCATGATCCTGTTGGAAATCAAACTTGTGCCCACTTACCTCAAGAAGGGTAAAGCCACACAAAGCTGCCTCAGGTCAAAAAGTGGAAGGACGCCGGTGAATACAATCGGGCCACTTTTGCATTTTTTGCCCTCTCGGAGCGTACCCGATGGAATTACTCTGTCCGGCAGGCAGTTTGCCGGCACTGAAAACAGCCGTGGATAACGGGGCCGATGCGGTCTATATCGGCTTCAAGGATGACACCAACGCCCGCCATTTCGCCGGGCTCAACTTCACCGACAGCAAGCTGGAAAGAGCGGTTGACTATGTACACCAGCATGGCCGCAAGCTGCACATCGCCATCAATACCTTTGCCCACCCGGGCTCCGATGCCCGCTGGAAGCAGGCCGTGGACAAAGGGGTGGCGCTCGGTGCCGATGCCCTGATCATCGCCGATCTCGCCGTGCTCGATTATGCCAGCCGCCGCCATCCCGACATGGAGCTGCATGTCTCGGTCCAGGCCAGCGCCACCAACGCCGCTGCCATCCGCTTCTACCAGCAGCACTTCAACGTCGGCCGGGTGGTGCTGCCGCGGGTGCTCTCCATGCATCAGGTCAGGCAGCTGGCCCGCGAGACCGACGTCGGCCTTGAGGTGTTCGCCTTCGGCAGCCTCTGCATCATGGCGGAGGGGCGCTGCTACCTCTCCTCCTACATGACCGGCGAGAGCCCCAACACCGTCGGCGCCTGCTCACCGGCCAAGTTCGTACGCTGGGAGGAGACCCCGAGCGGCCTCGAATCCCGCCTCAACGAGGTGCTGATCGATCGTTACGGCCCGGGGGAAAACGCCGGCTACCCGACCCTGTGCAAGGGGCGCTTCGAGGTGGATGGCCAGACCTATCACGCGCTTGAGGAGCCCACCAGCCTCAACACCCTTGGCCTCCTGCCCGAGCTGTTCCAGACCGGCATCCAGTCGGTCAAGATCGAGGGACGCCAGCGCAGCCCCGCCTATGTGGAGCAGGTGACCCGGGTCTGGCGCGCCGCCATCGACGCCTATCAGGCCAACCCCGAGGCCTATCAGGTCAAGGCTGAGTGGGATGCCCAGCTCGCCCGCGTCTCCGAGGGGAGCCAGACCACCCTCGGTGCCTATCATCGCCAGTGGCAATAAGGAGCCCTGTTCATGAAATTCTCACTCGGGCCCTTGCTCTTCTACTGGCCCAAGGCCGACACCCAGGCCTTCTATCAGGCGGCCGCCGCCAGCCAGGCCGACATCGTCTATCTGGGGGAAACCGTCTGCAGCAAGCGGCGCGAACTGAAAGTGGATGACTGGATTGCCCTCGCCCGTCAGGTGGCGGGCTCCGGCAGGCAGGCGGTGCTCTCCACGCTGGCGCTGATCTCTGCCCCCTCCGAGCTCAAGGAGGTCAAGCGGCTGGTCGACAACGGCGCGCTGATGATCGAGGCCAACGATCTGGGGGCCGTCCAGCTCGCCAGTGAAGCCGGGCTGCCGTTCGTCTGCGGCCCCGCCATCAACGCCTACAACGCCGACGTGCTGCGCATGCTGCTCAAACAGGGAATGCAGCGCTGGGTGATGCCGGTGGAGCTCTCCCGCGACTGGCTGATGCAGCTCAATCAGGATCTGGGCAGGGAGCGCCAGCAGTTCGAGGTGGAGGTGTTCGCCTATGGTCATCTGCCGCTCGCCTACTCGGCACGCTGCTTCACCGCCCGCTCCCTCGACCGGCCCAAGGACAACTGCGAACTGGCCTGCATCCACTACCCCACCGGCCGGCTTGCCAGCAGCCGCGAGGGGCAGAAGGTGTTCAACCTCAACGGCATCCAGACTCAGTCCGGTTACTGCTACAACCTGGGCAACGAGCTCAAGGGGATGGAGGGGCTGGTGGATGTAGTGCGCCTCTCGCCCGAAGGCATGGAGACCCTGACGATGCTGGAGCGCTTCAAGGCCAACGAACAGGGGATGGCCCCCCTGCCCCTGCAGCAGGAGCGGGACTGCAACGGTTACTGGCGCCAGATCCCCGGCATGAGCCTGGTGGAGTAGCGGTACAACCCGTGTCACCAGACAGCAAAAAGGCCTCGTCAAGAGGCCTTTTTCAGGTTCTTCGCGGGATCCTGGGAAAGTGGAAGTTGACAGACAGGGTGCTGGTAAACTGGTTGTCGCCAAACACACCACCACCATCACCCTGCTGTCGCCGTGCATCATATTGATATTGCCTCCTTCTGGCCAGGTTATAC
>NZ_JAGKRH010000214.1:0-647 GCF_017939245.1 Aeromonas sp. PrichA-15
CGCCGTAACAGCGCCCAGACCCGGCGATAGCCATAGGAGGGAAGCTCTGCCATCGCCTCCATGATACGGCCAAGTAAGGCTGCATCATCACGCTGGCGATGATGACGACCATCTTGCCAACCCGGTTTTCGATGAACACGAACGGATAGCTGCGCACGCGATACATTAAGAGCCTGGCTCACAGCACTTAATCGTCGTCCCCCGGCAACAAGGGCGCATGCGCAATCCATTTTTTTGCTCGACCATACTCCACGGCTTCTTTGAGGATCTCGTTCTCCATGGTCTTCTTCCCGAGCAGACGCTGAAGCTCTCGGATCTGCTTGATGGCAGCAGCCAACTCGGAAGCAGGAACAACATCCTCACCGGCGGTGATCGCCGTGAGAGACCCTTCTTGGAATTGCTTACGCCATTTGAAAAGCTGGTTTGCGTTGACGTCGTGCAAGCGAGCAACATGAGAGACGGTCATCCCGGGCTCAAAGGTCTGCTGCACGATGGCGATCTTTTCTTGTGGAGTCCGGCGTCGACGGCGCTCGGCCCCTGTTAACACTTCGACCATCTTCTCGTTGTGACTAGTACTGAACATAGCTCCAAGACTACCTCTTAAGTTAAGAGGGGCGAAGTGTCTGGATCTTCAAGGGGCCAATCTA
>NZ_JAGKRH010000215.1:0-415 GCF_017939245.1 Aeromonas sp. PrichA-15
GGTCAGTGACCGAAGAAAACAGACATAAACATGACTGCTTATGTCTGCATTCTTGAGCTGCGAAGAGAAGTGGCGTCCCCTAGGGGATTCGAACCCCTGTTACCGCCGTGAAAGGGCGGTGTCCTAGGCCTCTAGACGAAGGGGACAAAATCGCGGCTCATCACGCAAGCGTGATGGCGATTTTGTAAAGGCGAGTGCCGAGCCGGCGAGGCCGAGCGGCATTTGCCTTTAGCGCTGTTCGTTGTTATCGCTAACTCTGGCTTGGGTAGCCGCTTGCGCCGCTATTCACATCCCAACCCAACGAACGGGCTTCTCTCATTCAACCGAAGTTGAATAAGCACTGATGCTTTCGCACCAGGTCTTTGCTCTAACTACTTTGAATCAAGGCAATCTGTGTGAACACTCAACAACTTCG
>NZ_JAGKRH010000216.1:0-293 GCF_017939245.1 Aeromonas sp. PrichA-15
CACACCATGGGAGTGGGTTGCACCAGAAGTAGATAGCTTAACCTTCGGGAGGGCGTTTACCACGGTGTGATTCATGACTGGGGTGAAGTCGTAACAAGGTAACCCTAGGGGAACCTGGGGTTGGATCACCTCCTTACCTTAAGATGGCGAAGTTGTTGAGTGTTCACACAGATTGCCTTGATTCAAAGTAGTTAGAGCAAAGACCTGGTGCGAAAGCATCAGTGCTTATTCAACTTCGGTTGAATGAGAGAAGCCCGTTCGTTGGGTTGGGATGTGAATAGCGGCGCAAGCGG
>NZ_JAGKRH010000217.1:0-7883 GCF_017939245.1 Aeromonas sp. PrichA-15
CAGCCGAGCCAGCATGTCGCCAGATGCCTCAACAATATCGTTCAGATCGTTTGCAATAGACATAAAAAATCCGGAACCAGTGATTGGTTCCGGATTGTCCTACAGCAGAAGGATCGGTCAATGGATCCTTAACTGATCAGCATTGCGGCACCGACCGGCTTTTGGGCATAGGCTTTTGCGTCGTAATCCTGCTTCGACACTATCCCCAAGGATCCCAGCACGTTGACGAAGGTGCTCTGGGGGGCACTAAGAGTGATGGCAACCTCGGTGGGCGAGAGCACCTTGGCCGAGACAAAGTTGCCCATGTCGATCTTGCCGCCACCCTGGGCTGCGCTGTTGTAGGTGAAGGCCACATCCTCGGCGGTGAGCGGTGCACCGTTGGAGAATTTCAGGTCAGGCTTGAGGGTAATGATCCATCCCTTGCCATCCGTGCTCGGGGTCACCGATTGGGTGAGCACGTTTTGCCAGCTGAGATCGGCGTTTTGTTTGAGCAGCGGACTGTGCAACAGCAGGTAGCTGCCGTGGCTCCAGCCAAGCAGAGGGTCAAACCCTTCGGTGGGCTCACTGCCAATGGCGAGCTTGAGTTCGGCGGGGACGGGCTGGGCAGCCAGCGCCATGGTAGAGAAACCGCCCGAGAGCAGGGCCAGCAGGGGCAGTGCCCGCACCAGGACTGGCGCACCAAGCAGGCCATCGACGCGGCCATGTTCAATCTTCATCATGATCCTTGTTCCCAGGATTCACTCGCAGAGATGCAACGCCACCTCAATGAGGCGAGTGAGGGGCCCATGCCGGCCCCTGTGTCAAACTGACGCGCCCGGTTGTCGGCACGCCTTGGTCTCAGGACTTTCGTCCCCCGAACAGTCGTCGGCGCCCCAAATCCACGCCGCCAGCCCCCTGCTGCACCGGAAGCGAAAGCAGCATCTTGAGGGTGCTGCTCACCAGCGCCCGCCCCTCGTCGGCGCCGAGATGCGGGTCGATGGGGGACATGAGCGAGCAGGCCAGCAACTGCCCCATCTCGGGCAATGCCCCCACCATAAAGGTCAGGTTGCCGCAGGGGAGCTGCAGGGCGAGCCGATCGCGGCTGCCACGCACCGGCCAGAGCTGATACGGCCCGGGCAGCACCACCACGCAGAGCATCCAGGGGGTGAGCACGCAGCCAAGCCACTGCCCTTCAAACAGGGTGCACTCGGCGACGATGGGCATGGCCGGGTGATAGAAAGGCAGACCTTGCATCTCTTCGCGGGCGATCCGCTCGTACTGGGCTACCAGCAATGGCGCGGGATTCGCGGCAAAACCGGCGAACTCCTGCGCCGACTCTGTCGTGGCTTCGTTCACTGTCTTGTTCACTACCTCATTCACAATGGATTGCGCCATAGGCCCTCCCGCGCTCGCTCGGCCTTCTCCTGCTCAAAGAGCGGAATGGCCGGAGCTCCCAGACTGGCCAACAGGGTCAGGATCCGATCCGTCGCCTCCCCCATGGCAGCCGCCACCACGGGGGTGAGGCCGATGCGCGGTTCGAGGGATTGGGGTTCGACCCCGATCAGGGTGAGCCGCTTGGGCGACTCCCCCGTCATGTGCAGCGCCGAGAGCACGTCCGCCAGCCCCAGCTGATGGGGGGAGATCTTGCGACCGAACAGGGTCGGAATCGCCTCATCCTTCAGGGTCACCACGGTACCCGGTGGATTGCCGCTGCGCACCGCGTCCGCCAGTATGATGTGGTCGCGACTGGCCATGGCTTCGATCAGCTCCATGCCGGCGGTGCCGCCATCGAGCAGCTCGATGCCGGGGGCGAAGCGGTAGTCGCGCTCCAGCCCCTCGACGATGCGCACCCCCACCGCCTCGTCGCTCAAGAGCAGGTTGCCCACGCCCAGGATCAGGGTGTTCATCACAGCACCTTCACCTGAGTCACGTCGCCACTCTGGGTATCCACCACGTGCACCGCGCAGGACATGCAGGGGTCGAACGAGTGGATGGTGCGCACCACCTCCAGCGGCTTGGCGGGGTCGGCCACCGGGGTGCCTACCAGAGATTGCTCGTAGGGGCCGGGTTCATCATTGAAGTTGCGCGGGCCCGAGTTCCAGGTCGATGGCACCACCGCCTGATAGTTCTCGATCTTGCCGCCCTTGATGACTACCCAGTGGGAGAGCATGCCGCGCGGCGCCTCTTCAAAGCCCACCCCGCGAAACTCCTTGTCCGCCGGGATCTCGGTCTTGATGTAGGCGCTGACATCCCCCTTGCCGATGTTGTCCACCAGCTCCTTCCACTGGTGAGACAGGGTGTCTTTGAGCACGCAGCAGCGTACCGCCCGGCCGATGATGCGGCCCAGGGTGGAGTGCAGTTGTTCGGTCTTGATGGCTGAACCGGTGAGCGTCTTATAGAGGCCGTTGAGCTGATCGAAGTGCGCCACCGTCTCCGGGTGTTTGGCGGCGAGCTTGACCAAGAGGTCTGCGAGCGGCCCCACCTCCACCACCTTGCCGTAGAAGGTGGGGGATTTGACCCAGGAGTACTTGCCGTCATCCTGCCAGCCGGTGTAGTCGGGCTCGGTTTTGCCCTCCCAGGGCTTGAGGGGCTCGTCATCCTTGTACCAGGCGTGCTTGTTGCTCTCGGCAATGCCATCCATCAGCCAGGCATCCTGATGGCTCTCGATGGGGCGATAGCCGGCCAGATCGCCGTTCTCGATGTAGCCACCGGGCATCAGGAAGCTGCCGCCGTCACCGTCGGTGGGCAGCTCCGGCACGCTCAGGTAGTGCTTGGCCCCCTGCCCCAGGTTCAGCCACTCGGGGTAGTGGGCGGCGATGATGGCGGCATCCACCTTGTAGACCTGCTCGATAAACTCGCCGAGCCGATCGATAAAGCTCTTCACGTAGAGCAGCCGCTCGAGGTTGAGCACGCTCGGTGCATCCAGGTTGATGGGGTTGGCCACCCCGCCCACCGCCAGATTCTGAATGTGGGGGGTCTTGCCGCCCAAAATGGCGACGATGCGGTTGGCATCGCGCTGGCACTCCAGCGCCTGCAGATAGTGAGCCACGGCGATGAGGTTCACCTCCGGGCTCAGCTTCATCGCCTTGTGGCCCCAGTAGCCGTTGGCGAAGATGCCGAGCTGGCCGCTCGCCACCAGGGCGCGGATCTTCTCCTGCACCTTGGTCAGCTCGTCGACGCTGTTGAGGGACCAAGTCGATACCCCCTTGAGCATGTCCGCCGCTTTTTGCGGATTGGCCTCAAGGGCCGCGGTGATGTCCACCCAGTCCAGCGCGGAGAGCTGATAGAAGTGGACGATGTGATCGTGGATGTTGTGGGCCGCGATGATGAGGTTACGGATGTACTGGGCGTTGACCGGCACCTTGGCGCCGATGGCGTTCTCCACCGCCCGCACCGAGGCGATGGCGTGAATGGAGGTGCACACCCCGCAGATGCGCTGCACTATCATCCAGGCATCGCGCGGGTCGTTGCCCTTGACGATCTCCTCCATCCCGCGCCACATGGTGCCGGACGACCAGGCCTTGGTGACGACGCCGCCTTCGATTTCACAGTCGATACGCAGGTGACCCTCGATGCGGGTGATGGGGTCTATGGTGATACGTTGGCTCATACGTTGGCTTTCCCTCGGGCCTGATAATCTTGGTGAACACGTTCAAGTGATGGCAGTACCGGCAAGAGCCGGATCAACAGCAAATAGGCACACACCTCGATGGCAACAAAGCCCAGGGAGATCAGCACTTCCGCCGCAGAGGGGAAGTAGTGGTAGCCATTGCCGGGGTTGAAGGCGAGCAGGGAGTAATCCAGTCGCCAGAGGGCGGCGCCCAGCAGCATGCTGAGGGCCCCCAGGAACAACATGCGCGAATCGCGGCGGCTCTTGTCCCAGTGGAACACCAGCAGCGGGAAGATCATCAGCGCGATCTCGCTCCAGAACATCAAGGCGTAGCGATTCCACTCGGAGAGATACTCCGACTTGTCGTTGATGACGATCTCGGCAAAGCGTAGCGCCACGAACAGGATCAGGAAGATGTCGATCACCTGGGTCAGCTTGTAGAACAGCGACTTCTCGTTGGGGCCGCGCCCCGCCAGCCCCGCCTGCACCAGGGAGCCTTCAAACACCACGATGGAGAAGCCCATGATGAAGGCGGTCAGAAGCGAAAAGACTGGCAGCAGCTCGTAGCTTTGCCAGAGCGGATGGATCTTCTCCCCCGCCACTATCATCAAAGAGCCCATCGAGGATTGGTGCATGGTGGGCAGCAGGGCCCCCAGCGCCAGGATGAAGAACATGATCTTGTTGAGCCGCGCCATGGAGGCCTTCCAGCCGAACTTCTCCAGGAGCACGGGGGCAAACTCCAGCGCCATCACCCCGATGTAGATAGTCATGCAGACCGCTGTCTCGAACAGCACCGAGGAGGTGTTGAAGAAACCCGGAATGTAGAAGTAGGGCAAGTTCCAGTAACGGCCGACGTCGATGGTGATGGAGAGGCCGCCCAGCGAATAGCCAAACAGACTCGCCAGCAGGGCCGGCCTTACCAGGGGGTGATACTCGCCCCGGTTGAAGACGTAGACCGCCCAGGCCAGTGCCCAACCGCCGCAGGCGAAACCGGTGCCGATCAGCAGATCGAACGAGATCCAGAGCCCCCAGGGATAACCCCCGTTGAGATCGGTGACCGAACCCAGCCCAAAGATCAGGCGTTTAAGGATCAGCATGCCGCACAGGATGACGAACGGCGCCAGCACCATGACCGGCCAGCTGACCAGCCTGCCTCCCAGCGGATGTGCCTTGTGATTACTCATGATCCTTGCCTCCCGATTGCTTGTCATGGCCCGCGTGCGAGTCATGATCGTCGCCATCCTGATGGTCCTTGGTGTTGCGGCGAATGAGCACCGAGAGCCCGGTCAGCACCACCAGCGGCAGCACCATCCCCTTGTAGAGGGTGTGCTGGATGTGCTCGGAGCGCGCCCCGGAGGAGAGCTCCGGCAAAGCGGGCATGTCGAGCTTGGTGTAGGGCACCCCGGCCAGCACCAGCACCTGGGTACCGCCCCCCTCCTTCTCGCCGTAGACGTAAGGCTGGTAGTTGGGCACCTCGTGCAGGTAGGGATCGTTGGCGCTGAAGGTCTGGCGCGGGTAGGCATACTCGCTGCCCGGGGTGGCCAGCAGCCGGCGCTTGGCTTCGGCCATCAGCGCCTCGCGGGTGCCGAAGATGACGGCGCCGGTGGGGCACACCTCGACACAGCCGGGCAATTTGCCCTGATCGATGCGCTCAAGCCCCTTCTGGTTGCAAAGCTCGCACTTGTGGATCGCCCCGAACGGGTTGTCGTAGTCATATTTGGGCACGTCGAACGGGCAGCCCACCATGCAGTAGCGGCAGCCGGTGCAGACATCCGGGTCGTAGTGGACGATGCCGGTCTTGGGATCCTTGGTCAGCGCCTGCACCGGGCAGACGGAGACGCAGTTGGGATCGACACAGTGCATGCACTGCTTCTTGATGTAGGCATAGCCATCCACCAGCTGATCCTTGTGCTCACCCGTGCCGCTCTTCCACACCTGAATGATGTTGTTGGTGTAGGGGCTCAGCTTGTCGTTGTTGGACCAAGTTGCTTCCCCGGCCGGATTGGCCGGGTTGCCGTTGAGGCGCTGACACTCCGCCACACAGGCCTGGCAGCCGATGCAGAGGGTGGAGTCGTAGAGCATGCCGAGTGCGCCGGGAATGGGCGGCTTGTTCTCGGCCGCCGCCAGGGCAGTGCCGGAGACGGTGGTGCCCGCCGCCAGCGCACCGACGGAGGCGAATTTGAGAAAATTGCGTCTGTTCACGGTCACTCCTCCCGTGATGAGTGCTGTCCGGCTTCATGGCGCTTCTGCTGGCGACCGAGCTCGCGCACCGTCATCAGACTCACCCCGACCAGCACCCCGAGCGCCCCACCGATAAGGCCGGTGGCGGTGGGCGACATGTGTCCTCCCTCCTGGATGGCCACGTCGGGCTTGTTCACCCGCGGGGTGGGATTCTCCACCTTGGCGAGCTGGAAGATCCCCTTGCTGAAACCCACCCCCTGCTCGTTGCAGCCATAGCAGGGGTGGCCTATGCCCACCGGCCAGATGCCGCCGCCCACGTCGCAGAACTCCAGGGTCGAGCAGTTGCCGTAGGTCTCCGGCCCCTTGCAGCCCAGGTGATAGAGGCACCAGCCCTGACGGTGGCCCTCGTCACCAAACTCCTTGGCGAAACGGCCGGCGTCGAAGTGCGGGCGACGCTCGCAGTTTTCGTGGATGAGCCGTTCATAGGCAAACAGCGGCCGCTTCTTGGCATCGAGCGCCGGCAGCTTGCCGTATGTGATGTAGTAGGCGACCGTGGTGAGGAAGTTGTGGGGATTGGGCGGGCAGCCCGGGATATTGATAATCGGCGTGCCGAGGTTGCCGAGGGCCTCCTCCAGGCTGACGGCACCGGTCGGGTTGCCGCCGCTGGCGGGCACCCCGCCCCAGGCGGCGCAGGAGCCGATGGCGATGACGGCAGCCGCATCGGCAGCCGCGCGGCGAATATGGTCGACGATGGGTTCCCCCGCCACCATGCAGTAGATGCCGCCATCTTTAAGCGGGATGGAGCCGTCCACCACCAGCACATACTTGCCCCTGTAGCGTTCGATGGCATTGTGCTTGTTCTCTTCGGCCTGATGGCCGAAGGCCGCCGAGAGCACCTCGTGGTACTCCAGCGAAATGGTGTTGAGGATCAGGTTCTCGATGGTGGGGTGGGTGGCGCGCAGCAGCGACTCGGTGCAACCGGTACACTCCTGCGCCCCTATCCAGATCACCGGTGGCCGCTCGGGGCTGGTGAGCGCGGTGGCCATCTTGGCCACGGCATGCTGGCTTAATCCAAGGGTTGCGGCCATCCCGGCGCACAATTTCATAAAGTCACGGCGATTAATTCCATGAGCCGATAAAAAAGTATCCTCGACCATTCTTCTTATTCCCGTCAGTGAGCATTGTTTGACAAATGCTTAATTGCGGGAATGCTATGCCTCCCCTTCCCCCTTTATGTTGATCTCCATCAAGTGACGGAACATTATTCAAATAGAAAACTCATCATCATGGATTTAAAAACTCCATATATAGCATAGACTTAGAAAGCATGGTGCGGGTCACAAAAATACCCACTAGGGGGTATTTTTGCGTGTTATTGAATTTAATTCATTTAAATTACCCGTTAGTTCGTGATGTTAAATAATCAGAATGAAAGCGTTGTCACACTATTTGATCCAATATTTATGCTACCAGTTACAGGCTTTTTTCCGCGTCAAAAGTAGCTAAAAATATATACCTTTAAATTTTATTTAATTATATGTCACCAACCAAAATGAACGCGCAAACGATATTTATTATCAGCTTTTAAGAAATAACCCGCCCTGCTGTTCAAGGCTGATCTTCGCCGCTTGATTAATTAACCGGCCCACATCCATGCTTCACCATCCCTGGCCACGGATGACCTGTCTCTCCGGCCGCGTGCGCCACCAAGCCGGCCACAAGCTTTCTTGGTGGCGTACACCACTCGCCGGTTCGACGAGATGCCCTCTTTAATCCGGCAGTTCCACCTTCACCCCCCATGGAGCTGGTAGCCTGCTTTTCTCCTCTGCCATGCACCTGCCCCTCCCCGCACCTTGGCCAGGGGTCGGCAACCCCACCTGCACGCAGCCGGTGCGAAAAACCGCCAACAATGTGCGAAAACGGCTCGATCCCCCTCCCGTTTTAAGGGGAAAAACCAGTGATAAATATTGGTTCTTCGCGGGATCTTGGGGAAGTGGAAGTTGACAGACAGGGTGCTGGTAAACTGGCTGTCTCCAAACACACCACCACCATCACCCTGCTGTCGCCGTGCATCATATTGATATTGCCTCCTTCTGGCCAGGTTATACCGTCA
>NZ_JAGKRH010000218.1:0-6007 GCF_017939245.1 Aeromonas sp. PrichA-15
CGAAGAGCTTTACCATCAACCGCTAGTTGGCCAACCAGCTTATCATCGCCCATGATGTCGCCGATCCACGCTTGAAAAATGGATTTCAGACTGGCGGGAGGCAGAGTGGCAAAAATGCGGTTGAATGTGTCGTGTGATGGAATGCCGCCAGGCAAGCTCAACCAGCGCCGGAACCATGGCTCTCGCTCTTGAGCAAACAAGGTAATCTCGCTCCAAGTATCAAAACCGCACATCATGGCGCAGATGGCCATGAAAACAACCTCTGACAAGATATGCGAGCACTTGGCCTGATTGCGTGGGTCTGGAATTGATTCAAGGTAGTCGAGCAAAGACTTCTGGGCCATAAAAATAAACAGTTAGTTAAGATCTCGACTATTTACAGCTTGGCAACGCAAGGTACAATTAAAATCGTACTTGGCGCCGCTCAACTGATCGATACTTGATCAACTAGCGCAAAGAATGATCATGCGTCGGCCCTGATAAAAAGGCGACCCTGAGGTCGCCTTGATGAAATGGGTCGGTTGAACCTTAGAGCTGCTCGATGCCGACGATATGCCAGGGGGCATTGTCCTTGGCGAGATCACGCTCGAGGTGCCACACCTCCTTGATATCCTCCTCGACCTGCTCCTGACGGTCCATGTAGCGGCCGCTGAAGCGCACGCTCACCTGTGCCCAGTCGCTGCCGTAGTCGGCGCGTACCAGCTGGGTGTCCACGTACATCACCTCGGTGTGCTGCTCACCGGAGAGCTCGGCGCGTTCGACCTTGAGGTGCTCGAACAGCTCGGGGCTCACGTACTCGCGGATCTTCTCCAGGTCGTTCTTGTTCCAGGCCTCTTGCAGGGTGCGGTAGTGATCGCGGGCACCGGCCAGGAAGCCGTTCATGTCAAAGCCCGGGGGCAGACGGAAGGGCACGTCGCTGTCGGCAAAACCGGTGGCCTGCGGGGCGCTGTGGCTCTGCTCGAACTGCTGGGGGGCCGCGCTCTGGGGCGGTTGATAGCCCGCATAGGCCGTCTGTGGCTGGGTCGCTGCCGCCTTGTTCCTGCGCAGGGCTCGGAACAGGAAGACACCGCCCAGTGCCAGCAGGGCGATCAGCAGGAAGTCCATCCCTTGCAGACCTTCGAAGGCGCCGCTGCCCAGCAGGTAGGCGAACAGGCCGCCGGCCAGCAGACCACCCAGCAGGCCGCCCATCATGCCGCCTTTCTTGGGTGCCTGGGCGCCCACGGTCGGGTTCTTGGTGTCGACCGGCTTGGCTGCTGGTTGGGCCGGAGCCGTCTTGTAGCTCTTGCCAAAGGATTTGCCGCCACCAAGTTTCTTGGCCTCGGCGATGGGTGCCCCAAGGCCAATGGCCAGGATCAGGGCAAACAGGGTCAGCATCTTTTTCATTTTGACTCTTTCACTCTCATGTAGGTGGGGGCATGCTCTGCTTGTGCAAGCTCAGCGAGGCGCATGGCAGGCTGCCAGTCCCTTTTTGTGTTGCAGCTTGCGGGTATGATTATCACGGATGGCATGAATTATTCATGAACAGATTGAGTCGTCCGACAGGGGAGGCGCCCATGAAACAAAGACGGCCGAGTCGCTCGGTGCGCAGGCTGCGCAACAAACAAAGAGCAAGAACGAAAGATCAGACCCTGGTCTGGCCCTTTCTCGTACTGTGAGGCAGGTCTGCGGCGCAGAAGTGGATGGCGCTGACGAGGCCTGGGTCCCGTCTTGTCGCCGGATGCGATGACGGGACGTATTAGCACTCGCGATGGCGGGGTTTCTTTTGTAAAATTCCCGTCCCCTTCCCGCTGCGGTTTTTATGTGTATGGCAGAGCAAGTGACGGCGAAAAAAGACGCCAAGACACAACAGCTGAAAGTACCTCCCCACTCTTTTGAGGCCGAACAGTCCGTACTGGGCGGCCTGATGCTGGACAACGAGGCCTGGGATCGGGTCGCCGAACGGGTGATCGACAAAGATTTCTACAGCCGCCCGCACCGCCTGATCTTCCAGGCCATGACCCGCCTCTCCAACGCGGGCAACCCCATCGACCTCATCACTCTGCAGGAGGAGCTCGAGCGCTCCGAGCAACTGGAGGAGGCCGGTGGCTTCGCCTATCTGGTGGAGATCGCCAAGAACACCCCGAGTGCCGCCAACATCAGTGCCTACGCCGAGATCGTGCGTGAGCGGGCGGTGGTGCGGGAGATGATCTCGGTCGCCAACGAGATAGTCGAAGCGGGCTACGAGCCCCAGGGCCGTACCTCCAACGATCTGCTGGACTTGGCCGAGAGCAAGGTATTCCAGATCGCCGAGCAGCGCACCAGCGCCAACGAGGGCCCCCAGCCCCTGAAGCTCATCCTCGAGCAGACCGTCGACAAGATTGAAGAGCTGTTCAAGACCCCCCACAACGGGGTGACCGGCGTGTCGTCAGGCTACAACGATCTGGACAAGATGACCGCCGGCCTGCAGCGCTCGGATCTGGTCATCGTCGCCGCCCGTCCCTCCATGGGCAAGACCACCTTTGCCATGAACCTGTGCGAGCACGCGGCCCTCACCGCCGACAAGCCGGTGCTGATCTTCTCCCTCGAGATGCCCTCCGAGCAGATCATCATGCGTATGCTCGCCTCGGTGGGGCGCATCGACCAGACCAAGGTGCGGACCGGCCAGCTCGACGACGAGGATTGGGCGCGGCTCTCCTCCACCATGGGGCTGCTGCTGGAGAAGGGGAAGATGTACATCGACGACTCCTCCGGCCTGACCCCGACCGAAGTGCGCTCCCGTGCCCGTCGGGTGGCGCGGGACAACGGCGGCATCAGCATGATCATGGTGGACTACCTGCAGCTGATGCGGGTGCCGGCGCTGTCTGACAACCGTACTCTGGAAATCGGTGAAATCTCCCGCTCCCTCAAGGCGCTGGCGAAAGAGCTGCAGTGCCCCGTGGTGGCGCTCTCCCAGCTGAACCGAAGCCTGGAACAGCGTGCCGACAAGCGCCCGGTCAACTCGGATCTGCGGGAATCCGGCTCCATCGAGCAGGATGCGGACTTGATCATGTTCATCTACCGCGACGAGGTCTATCACGACGACAGCCCCGACAAGGGGATCGCCGAGATCATCATCGGCAAGCAGCGTAACGGCCCCATAGGACGAGTGCGGCTCACCTTCCAGGGTCAGTTCTCGCGTTTTGACAACTACGCGGGACCGGCGTTTGACGATGACTACTAAGTCGGGAGCCTGCTCCCGGCATCCATAAACAGTTTTCCCGGTTCGACAATTCTGCCGGTCCGGCCTTAGACGATGAGATTTGAGGGCTGACACCACCCGGTGCCTGATTATCATGCCCTCGTAAGGGAAAACAGATGAAAGCGGCTATCGCCCAGATCAATACAGCGGCCCTGCGCCACAACCTCGCCGTGGTGAAACGCCACGCCCCTCAATGCAAGATCATTGCCGTGGTCAAGGCCAACGCCTATGGCCACGGCCTGCTGCCGGTCGCCCGTACTCTGGTGGATGCGGACGCCTACGCAGTGGCCCGCATCGAAGAGGCGCTGATGCTGCGCTCCTGTGCCGTGGTCAAGCCCATCGTGCTGCTGGAGGGCTTCTTCAGCGCCGCCGATCTGCCGGTGCTGGCGGCCAACAACCTGCAGACCGCGGTGCACACCTGGGAGCAGCTCGAGGCGCTGGAGCAGGCCGAGCTGCCAGCCCCCGTGGTGGCCTGGCTCAAGCTCGATACCGGCATGCACCGCCTCGGGGTACGGGCCGAGGAGATGCCGGTCTTTATCGAGCGCCTCGGCAAGTGCAAGAACGTGGTGCAGCCGTTCAACGTCATGACCCACTTCAGCCGCTCCGATGAGCTGGAACAGCCCACCACCCGCGAACAGATCGACCTGTTCAGCCAGCTGACTGCGCCGCTGTTGGGCGAGCGCGCCATGGCCAACTCGGCAGGCATCCTGGCCTGGCCGGATTCCCACTGCGATTGGATCCGCCCCGGCGTCATCCTCTACGGCGTCTCGCCGTTCCCCAATACGGTGGCGGCGGATTACGACCTGCAGCCGGTGATGACCCTCAAGACCCAGCTCATCGCGGTGCGCGATCACAAGGCGGGCGAGCCGGTAGGTTATGGCGCCAACTGGGTGTCGGATCGCGATACCCGGCTCGGGGTGATTGCCATCGGCTATGGCGACGGTTATCCGCGCATGGCCCCCAACGGCACGCCAGTGCTGGTCAATGGCCGCATCGTGCCCTTGGTGGGGCGCGTCTCCATGGACATGACCACGGTGGATCTCGGTCCCGGCGCCACCGACAAGGCCGGTGACGAGGCGGTGCTCTGGGGGGAAGGGCTGCCGGTAGAGCGGGTGGCCGACCAGATCGGCACCATTCCCTATGAGCTCATCACCAAGCTCACCTCCCGCGTTTTTATGGAGTATGTGTAGGCGAGTCGCCCCTCATCCCCAACCCTTCTCCCGCAAGGGGGGAAGGGAGAATAAAAAGGCCGCCCCGACAGGGGCGGCCTTTTTCAGGTTCATCGCGGCTTTCCGGGGAAGGCCGCCTTGATTTTCAGAAAAAAGTATTCTGAGTCCCTAAATCCATATGCCATGCGCTTTATCACTTTGATCTTGTTGTTCACCCCTTCCAGCACACTCGTGTGCATCGGGTAGTTTGCACTCGCCAGGATCCCCCGCATATATTTCGATAAATTTCGACCAAATCGTTGCAGCGGCGCTAAATAACCGTTCCGAAATGTAGATCACTTATCCGGGAAAGAAGGGAACTCGGCGTCGTTTGTGCGATCTGATTAATCGCCAAACCAATCAAACGACAAACGAGCCGAGCCCGAAATGATACTAACACTCCCCGACCATGATGAGCGACGCCGGATCATCAACAAGATGCACCGGACCAAAGATAAAGATCTCTGCCGGAGGCTCAACGCCATCTTGCTCCTTGCTGACGGGCACAGTGTCTCGGCTGTTTCTCGGCTCACAGCCGCCGCCCGGTCATCGATCAATCGCTGGGTGAACTGGTACACCTTGTACGGTCTGGAGGGGCTTGAAAGCGAGCCTCGGGGGCGCAAGCCGGTGCTGCCATTTGCTCACATCTCGGGTCTATTACAGCTGTTGATCCAGTTGTCTCCACAGGAGCTCGGATATCAGCGCTCGCGTTGGAGTACCGAACTGATGGCGCTTGAACTCAAACGGAGTTGGCGCCTGACATTGCATGCTTCAACAATACGGCGATGGCTGCCCAGGCTAGGGATTGTCTGGCGCCGGGCCGCGCCCACTTTGCACATCCGCGATCCCCATAAAGAGCGGAAAATGGCCGCTATCAATGAGGCCTTGGGACGCTGCAGTGCGGACCATCCCGTGTTCTATGAAGATGAGGTGGATATCCACCTAAATCCCAAGCTGGGGGCGGACTGGATGATGCGAGGGAAGCAGAAGAAAGTGGCAACTCCGGGCCAGAATCGCAAACATTACCTCGCTGGCGCCCTGCATGCCGGAACAGGTAACGTGACCTATGTGGCGAGCGATAGCAAAGACACGGACTTGTTCTTGTCACTGCTCCAAACACTAAAGCGGACTTATCGGCGCGCCAAGAGCATCACGCTGATCCTGGATAACTACATCATCCACAAGAGCAAAAAAGCACAGCGATGGCTGGCAAAAAATCCGAAGTTCATCGTGCTTTTTCAGCCGGTGTATTCGCCATGGGTGAACCAGATTGAGCGGCTGTGGCATGCCCTCCATGAAACGATCACCCGGAACCACCAATGCCGCACATTGGGTGAGTTATTACGTCGCGTGTTCTACTTCCTGGATCATGCCGCCCCGTTCCCCGGTAATGGACATGGGCTTATGCAACTGGAGCGAAATTAGGATCAGCTATTTAGCCCGCTTTCCTTCACCTGCCGCATCCAGCTCCGCCATCGTCGCCATCCTTCCCACACGCTCGGCGCATACCAGATGCCCTTCAACCCCTCTTTCAGCACGTACACCATCGCCAGCGGTTGATTCGCCGCCAACAGCTCCTGCA
>NZ_JAGKRH010000219.1:0-2783 GCF_017939245.1 Aeromonas sp. PrichA-15
CCTGTCGTTGGTGGAGACCGGCAAGCGATTGGGCCGCTGCCCACAGGAGTGGTTGAGGGCCGTGGTCAGGGCGTGCATCGAGAAGACAGATTATCCCATCCCGGCAGAACTGATGCCGTCAACCCCGTCCTGGTGAATAGATACACCACGCCCAGCAACGCCTCGATGGGGCAATGTTGATGGATCAAGGCCTCGGCCTGATAGCGTTCCAGCTTGCTCAAATCGTCCGCATCACGCTTGAAGTCACGGCGCTGCAACAGTGGCCAGTCAATCCGCCCCAGATCGCCAAGGTCGACATAGAAATTGGCCCACTGGTAATAAGCATGGCTATCGGTAAACACAAACGGCAGCCCCAGTTCAGCCATGCGATGCAGGCTGGAAACCAGGATCAGGATTTCATCATTGTCACGCTGGGGAACACCGCGCCCTGAGTGAATATTGCTGAGCATGGGCGAAAACGGCGTGAAGTAGAAGGGTACATAGTCATTCAACACGCCGTAAGGCGCCAGCGGCACCGGATGGCGCGCGCGCTTGGCAATCAGCTCCGGCAACCCGATATGCACCCAGTGCGGGTTTTGCTGCTGACCATTCCCCGCCCACAGACCATGGGTCAGGATCCATTCCAGGTTATCCCGATGCACGATCCGGAATATCAGCGCCTTCTGCGGATTCAGGCTCTGGCTATAGTCATAGGCCATGGGTGGCTAGCTCCTGCGATACCCAGCGCTTGATAAACACGCCAACGATGACCCCACCCGCTTTTCGTATGCGGGTGGCCGCTGTGCACGCCATCAAACAACTCACAATAAAAGTATCTCTTTCTTTTCAGATAGATAAACATCTATCGCGCCAATTAACAACCGCCCCAGTCACGCAACAGTCAAGCAAATCCGGCGCTGGGTGGCTCCGGTGGCCAGGCTCGCGGCAGAGGCGGTCATCTGGTTGGGCTACACTTATGCCCCCGTCTATGCCCCCACCGCCAGCGGCAGGCGGATTTTGCCGGTCAGCAGTTGCTGCATCATGCCTTGTTTCAGGGCGCGGGCCTTTTCCAGCTTCTGGGTCAATGCCTGCAGCTCGTTATCCATATCAGATAAAATAGTGGCGATGGCGGTTTGTTCTTCGATACATTTAGGCATCATTATTTTAAAACGAGACATATCCCTGTTGGTAATCTGGTTTATGGTTGCGCCCATTGTTTCATTGATTTGCGATTGAATAATATCTGATTGGAATTGATAAAAAACAAAACCATACGCTTCCGTTCGATACACAGACATAAATGCACCGAATGCGAAAGCTTGTGCGCTATTATCTATCAACGCGCATTTTCCAATAAGCTGCCGACTGCCATTTCGAACACATATCAGTATATCGCCCTCTTTCACCATGACTCTGTCCGGCAACTCCATTTGAACAAAGACACAATCTTCATATGCCAGTCTGCCATTTTGAACATTTGATGACCGCAATACTAATACACCATCATCAGAAACATCTTTAGGGCTATATGTAAGACCAATCAAAGACTGACCGATATCACCCAAGCAAACAACCTCCCAATCCTCCGGAATATCTCCCAGTTCGCTGGGCTTGTAGCCTTTTGGGGTACCATCGGGGCGCAGGGCGAAGGCGGGCAGGCGGGTGCGGCCGGTGAGCAGTTGCTGCATGGTGGCGCTCTTGATGGCCTGTTTCTTGGCGATCAGCTGTTCCAGCGCATCGATCAGCGCATCACTATCCGACAGCACATTGGCAATGGCGGTTTGTTCTACAACCGTCATTCCGCACCTGATTTTCCCTTTTTCGCGGCTTGACAGCGATCGGCTGTTTTGATCTATTACTGCTTTTTGCAGGTCGCTCATCATGCCCGCTCCCCGCATCGCCATCCGTAACCTTGATCACCTCGGCTTGGTCGCTGGCCTGTGCCAAGAGCTCGATATCGCCCGCATGATCGATGCGGTGCTGCCCAAAAACCAATCCTTCAAAGTCTCTCATGGTCAGGCGTTGGTGGCCATGATCATCAACGGCTTAGGCTTCCATAGCAGCACCTTGCACCTGTTCCCGCGGTTCTTCGCCAACAAGCCGGTCGAGCGATTGATCGGCCCCGGGCTCTGCGCCGATGATCTTAATGATGATGTGCTCGGGCGCTGTCTGGATGCGCTGTTTGCGGCCGATGTGTCGACGCTTTATCAGGTGATGGCCGAGCAAGTGGTCGCCAAGCTGGGGCTCAAGCCCACGGCGGTGCATCTTGATATCACCAGCTTTCACGTCGATGGCGCCTATGACTGCGCCGATGGCGAACAGACCGGCCGGCTGCAACTGGTGCGGGGATACAGCCGTGACCATCGGCCAGAGCTCAATCAGGTGATCCTGGAGCTGATCTGTGAGAATCAGGCCGGCTTGCCGGTGTACCTGCAAGCGCTCAGTGGCAACAGCAACGATAACAGCGCCTTTCGCGAGACGGTTAAGCGCCACCTGCGCAGCCTCAAGTCCGCGCAGGAGAGCCGCTATCTGGTCGGTGATGCAGCGCTGTACTGCGCCGAGACCCTACACCTGTTGCATCATCAGCGCCAGCTGTTCATCACCCGCGTGCCGCGCACCCTGACGGAAGCACGGAATGCTGTGGCAGCCATTGGTGAGGCCGTCATTCCGCACCTGATTTTGCTATTTTCAGTGCTTGACGGCGATCGGCCGTTCTGATCTATTACTCTCTTTTGCAGGTAGATCATCATGGCCGCACCCGCTATCTCGATCCGTAACCTCGATCACCTTGGTTTGGTCGCCGC
>NZ_JAGKRH010000023.1:0-17171 GCF_017939245.1 Aeromonas sp. PrichA-15
GACACGCCGTTTTAGCCTGTGGAGGCGCGGTGCAATCAGGCCGCCCGATGAAGCAGGAACCCGGTACTGCGCGAGCAGCTATCACCCAGTAATGGGAATCCCCCTCCTGTGACGCGAAGCGCTAAGGTGGGGGAGGATGTCAACACGGCGCCCTACAACCAGCTACTGGTGGATGGGCGGCGTTGGTTTGTCAGCCACGGTCATCTCTATGAGTCCGGCAACGTGCCCCTGCCAGCAGGGAGCCTGTTCATCAGCGGTCATACCCATGTGCCTGTGCTGCGCCAGGAGGGAGAAATGATCCTGATGAACCCGGGGTCTATCTGTTTTCCAAGGGGCGAGTGGGTGGCCAGTTATGGGTGCTATGACGAGGGCTGCATGAACATCCATGCCTGCAAGGATGGAGAAACCCTGATGCAGCTGGTGCTCTGATGAGGGGCTGACAAGGAGAGGAAACCAGAAGAGGGAGAGGAGATCAGGCCTTGATCCCGAAAGAGCGGGTGCCTGAGCGGGTATTGCCTTTGGCGTCATAGGTCAGGGAGCTGCTGTCTCTGAGCTTGCTGAGGAAGCTGGCGAGACGGCGATTGGAGACAATGCTGAGTTCGAGCAGACGTCCGTTGAGGTTGTTCTGCTCCTGACAGGCTTCCAGCTTGGCTTGAAGGGCCTGCAATTGGGTCGGGAAGGCGCCCAGCTGTTGCTGCAGGTCGGGTAGCTCTGCCAGAGTCTTGTCCAGCATCTCGATGGCCACCAGCAGTTGTTGCTTGCGATCGGCGAGTGCCGGCAACGCAAGGGCCCGGTGAGCCTTGAGGAGGTCGAACTCCTCTGCCAGCAAGCCTTGCATCTGGGAGAGGTTGTCGTCCTGAGCGCGCAGCAGCGAAGGGAGGTCCATCATCCCAACCGTTTATCCAGATCGGCTTCGAAGCTGAACATCTTTCTGGCCACGGCTTCGCTGTTGACCTTGTACTCCCCACTGGCCACGGCCTTCTTCAGGCTCTCGACGCGGCTCTCGTTACCGGTGGAGGCGGTGTTGAGGGTCTTCTGCATCTGTTGCAATTGCTGCGCCTCACTGGTCAAGGAGACAGAGTCGCTCTTGACGGTCGTCGCACGGCTGCTCTCGCTGGAGGTCGCCGACTTGGTGGCTACACCTTGGCTGTTGCCGCTGTTTTGCAGGCGGTTGTTAGCCAAGTTGTTGATATTGTTGATAGCCATAAGGTTTACCTTCGTCTGCTTTGCTGTTCGCTTACCTGTGTATCGGTGACGGCGGTCAGAACTTTAGAAAAAAATTGCGCAGTGCATTCCTGTGTCAGAATGTCACGACCACGGAGCCCACTGCACTGACCTGGCCTTGCACCGTTCTGCCCGAGCGCGTGTTGACAAGCCGGATCATGTCTCCGAAGCTGCCATCTTGCAAGGCGCGGGCCATGGTTTTGATCTGCATGCTGCTGTTTTCAGCACTCAGGGTGACCTGGTCCCCCTTGCAGACCACGCAGACCTGGGTCAGTCTGATTGGCTGGCCCGGTTTGAGCTCACGTTTGCTACGTACCCCGATAAGTGCGGTCGGATCGGTAAGGTAGTCGCCACGGATCAGGGTTTGGTCCTGGTATGCCAAGGTCAGCATCGGTTCGCTCAGGATGTCTCCCTTGGCAACCGGGACGGCGACGGTGACATAGGGTTTCTGGATGCTGACCCGGACAGGGAGATAGAGATCCCAGGATTTATCTCCCTCGCACTTGAGGTAGACGGTGGTGTTGCGACGGATCTCCATCCGGGCGGGGAGGGAAATGGTGAGGGCATCTTCGCAGCGCGTGAGGGGGAGGCGCTCGTCAATGGTGCCGGCCTTGACGTCGGCCTGTGCATCGAGGGGAATATCGAGCTGGTCGAGCACGAACGCCTGTGCCTGTTCTTGCAGATAGTCGGTGACCTCGGACGCCATGGCGTGAGACAGACTGCAAAACGGCAGTAAGATAAGGAAAAGTCTACTAATCATTTTTGCTTACCGGTCGATAAGTTATTCACGTATACCACCGTAGTTAACTATGCTTGCTCCAGAATTATTCTGTTGTTGAAACAACGATGGTCTGATGCAAGCCAATGTGCATGCATAATGATATGCACGATCAGTGCCAAGCATTTTTAGGGAGTGTTTATGGCGAGTGTTCTGGACTCGGTTAACCAGCGAACCCAATTAGTGGGACAAAATAGGCTGGAGCTGCTGCTGTTTCGTCTCAATGGACGTCAAAGATTTGGCATCAACGTATTCAAGGTACGCGAGGTGCTGCAGTGTCCCCCTCTGACCGTCATGCCCAAGCTCAACTCCTGCATTCGCGGCGTGGCACATATCCGTGGCCAGACCATCTCGGTGATCGATCTCAGCATGGCGATGGGCAAGCGCCCCATCCAGGATCTCTCCAAGTGCTTCATCATCATCTCCGAGTACAACCGCTCCATTCAGGGGTTCCTGGTCCACTCGGTCGAGCGCATCATCAACATGAACTGGGAGTCCATTCTGCCGCCACCCAAAGGGGCTGGTCGCATCAACTACATGACGGCAGTGACCGAGGTAGATGGCGAGCTGGTGGAGATCTTGGACGTGGAGCGCATTCTCAACGAGATTTCTCCGGTCTCCACTGAGGTGTCCACCGAGTTGGTGGAAGCAAGCGTGGAGCGCAATCCTCACGGGCGTCCCGTGCTGGTTGCGGACGACTCTTCGGTTGCGCGCAAGCAGGTACAACGTGCACTGGAGGCTATCGGGGTGCAGTGCGTGCTGGCCAAGGATGGACGGGAAGCGCTCAACATGTTGTTGGAGATGTCCAAAAATGGCCCCATACATGATCAGATTGCATTGGTTATTTCAGATATTGAAATGCCGGAGATGGATGGTTATACCTTCACCGCCGAGATCCGCAACAATCCCAACCTCAAGGATTTGCATGTTATCCTGCACACTTCCCTCAGTGGGGTGTTCAATCAGGCCATGGTGCAGAAAGTCGGAGCGAACAATTTCATTGCCAAATTCCAGCCGGATGAATTGGCCAAGGCCGTACAAGGCGCTCTCTAATCAAGAAGAACAACTGCATGAAGACACTTTCGGACGACTTATACAGGCAATTCAGCAATTTTCTGGCACAACAGAGCGGCATAGTACTGGGTGACAACAAACAGTATCTGGTTAAAAGCCGCCTGTCGCCCTTGATGACTCAGTTTGGTATCGAGAGTCTGTCTGATCTGGTCACCCGGGCGATGAGCGTGCGCGAGCGGGAACTCAAGATGGCAGTGATCGATGCCATGACCACCAACGAGACTTTGTGGTTTCGCGATACCTATCCGTTCCAGTTATTGAGTGACAAGATTTTCCCGGAGCTTGGTAAGAGCGGTCGCACCATCAAGATATGGTCTGCCGCCTCTTCGTCCGGACAGGAGCCCTACTCCATCGCCATGACGGCGCTGGAGCAGCAAGTTAAACGGCCGGGTAGCATGCCGGGCGGGGTGCAAATAGTAGGGACCGATATATCCAGCACCATGCTGAACCAGTGTAAGGAAGGGATCTACGATAGCCTTGCACTGGCTCGCGGGCTTTCCCCCGAGCGCAAGCGACTCTTTTTCGAACCCTATGGCGACAACAAGATGCGGGTGGTGGAACGTGTCAGAAAATTGACCAGCTTCCGCCCTCTCAACCTGCTGGAGAGCTACAGCCTGCTCGGCAAGTTTGACATCATCTTCTGTCGCAACGTGCTCATCTACTTTGCGCCCGAAGTGAAATCCAAGATCCTCAACCAGTTCGCCAGCAGCCTCAATCCTGGCGGCTACCTGATGCTGGGGGCCTCCGAGTCTCTGGCTGGCCTCACCGATAAGTTCGAGATGATCCGCTGCAACCCCGGCATCGTCTACAAGGTCAAATAACCCCGCTCAATACCCTCTTGGCACACCTCTTGCTAAATATCCATGAAGCAGGAGGTGTGCTATGGCAATTTCATTCGACAAGGCATTTGGTGTTCATCAGTACACGCTGAGCGTGCGCGCCAAGCGTGCCGAGGTGTTGTCCAGCAACATCGCCAATGCGGATACGCCGGGTTTCAAGGCCCGTGACATCAACTTCTCACAAGCGTTGCAGGATGCCCAGGGCCAGCAAGGGTTCGGGCTCAGCACTACCAGCGAGAAGCACTTCGCCTTGCAGATGGATTCCCCGGGCACGACCCAGTACCGCAATCCCCTGCAACCGGATACCGGTGACGGCAACACGGTGGACGTACAGCAGGAGCGCAGCGAGTTCCTGCGCAACAGCCTTGAATACCAGGCCTCTCTTGAATTCATGAACAGCAAGATAAGCGGCCTGCTCAAGGCACTGAAAGGAGAGCAAGGATGAGTTTGTTCAAGGTCTTTGACATTGCAGGCTCAGCCATGAGCGCGCAGTCCGTTCGCCTCAACACGGTGGCGAGCAACATGGCCAACGCTGACAGCGTCAGCTCCAGCGTGGAAAAAACTTACCACGCCAGGCGGCCAGTCTTTGCCGCCCAGTTGGATCAGGCCATGTCCGACAAGCAGGCCTCGGTCGGGGTGGATGTGAAGGGCATCGTCGAGAGTGATGCGCCCCTGCTCAAGGAGTACAACCCGAATCACCCCATGGCGGACAAGGATGGCTTCATCTTCAAGCCCAACGTCAACATGGTGGAAGAGATGGCGGACATGATAGCGGCGTCGCGCAGCTACCAGACCAACGTCCAGGTGGCCGATGCGGCCAAGAAAATGTTGCAGCAGACCCTGGGTCTGGGCAAGTCCTGACAGAGGTGAACCCGGATGAGAGTGACCCGTGATCGCCTGCCAGGCGGCAACAATCGGCCCAGTGGGCACGCCCTAGAGGGGGGAGCATAAGTGGCAGATACCTATGACAGCCTGCTGGGCGTCAACCGGACGACGTCGGCCCAGACCAGTACGGTCAACACCAGTACCCAGAAAAAGGAGCTGGATCAGGAGTCCTTCCTGAAACTGCTGACCATGCAGCTCTCCTATCAGGATCCGTTCAAACCGGTGGACAACGCCCAGATGCTTTCCCAGATGACCTCGATGTCAACGTCTCAGGGGATCAGCAGCCTCTCCACCCAGATGGAGAGCCTCAACAGCCTGATGACCTCCAGCCAGGCGCTGCAGGCCTCCGCGCTGGTGGGGCAGAACGTGCTGATCCCGTCCAACACGGGTTACGTGGAGAAGGGGGGCACCCTCACGGGGGTCATCGCCACCGGCGATGGCGGCAGCAACATTAAGGTGACGGTGAAGGACGAGAGCGGCCAGGTCATCAGGGAGTTCGCCATTGAAGGGAGCCACAAGGGGAACGTGGCCTTCGAATGGGATGGCAAGGACAAGTCCGGCAACGAGGCCAAGAGCGGCAAGTATTCGATAGAGGCGCATGCCACCGTCGACGGCAAGTCGGAGAGTATCCCCGCCCTGACTTACGCCAAGGTGGAGAGCGTCACCCTGGGAACGAGCACCAACCCCAGCACCCTCAAACTCAAGGGACTGGGCGGCATCTACCTGACCGATGTATTGGAAATTGGCGCGACGACCGGCAAGACCACCACCCAGTCGGCTTCGTCCTCTAACGCAGTGATCTAAGGAGAAAGACATGTCATTCAACAATGCCCTCAGCGGCATCAATGCGGCTCAAAAAGACCTGAACGTCACCGCGAACAACATTGCCAACGTCAATACCACCGGCTTCAAGGAGTCCCGTGCCGAGTTTGCCGACGTCTACGCCAATTCCATCTTCGTCAACGCCAAGACCCAGGTCGGCAACGGTGTGGCGACTGGCGCTGTGGCTCAGCAGTTCCACCAGGGCGCGCTGCAATTCACCAACAACGCGCTGGATCTTGCCATCCAGGGCAACGGCTTCTTCGTGACCTCGGACGGCCTGACCAACCTGGATCGCACCTACACCCGTGCGGGCGCCTTCAAGCTCAATGAAAACAGCTATATGGTGAGCAATTCAGGTGGCTACTTGCAGGGATACGAGATCAACGCCGATGGCACCCCAAAAGCAGTTAGCATTACTGCAACTCGGCCAATTCAGATCCCTGATCGTGCCGGAGAGCCTGTACAGACATCACAAGTCAATGCCAGTTTTAATCTACCCACCACCTCGACACCAAAAGCCAGTGGTGCAGACCCATTGATGACTTCTCAGGTTAATAGCAGTTTTAATTTGGACTCTAGCGCTAATGTCATTAATCCTGGTTTGGCATTTGACCCGAATGATCCCAGCACTTATTCAATGCAAACTACTACTGATGTCTATGACTCACTTGGAGAGAAGCACACAATTACTCAGTACTTTGCCAAGGACGCAGATCCAGCAAATCCCACTCAGTCTGCAGTACCTGCAACTTGGCGTATGTACCTCTTCCAAGGGACGACTCCTATAAATATTAATGATGCGGGAACCCCACAGCAGTTTGCGCGAATTAATTTCGATACTTCTGGCACTATGACTGGTACGGTTCCTGCTGAATTAAAAACAGTACCTTTAGGAACTCCCAACCCGCCGAGTGCTGTTCCTGGTGCTGGCATTAACATGAATGGTGCTAATGAGTCTCAGGTTGTTGAGTTCAAGTTCGATGCGGTAAGCGAATCGGCATCACCATACAAAGTTAACCAATTGAGCCAGGACGGTATCGCCCGCACATATTCCAAGTTTGATCCAAAAGATTCAACTACATATTCCTCATCAACATCTGTGGTTGCATATGACTCCCTTGGTGAGCCGCACACTATCACGCAGTATTTTGTCAAGGAGGCAGATTCTACAGATCCAAGCAAGGCGACTGTACCTACTGCTTGGCGTATGTACCTTTATGAAGGTGATAAACCCATTGATATTGTTGGCGGTCAAGCGACGGCAATGGCAACTGGCCTAAGTCAAGCACCTCTGAGTGCGCGTGTCACTTTTGATGCTTCTGGAAGAATGCAGACACCTACTAGTCCTGAGGTCATTAAGACCGAACCCTTGGGCACTCCAGGCGCCGGCATTATTACTAATGGTGCCGATGGCACTCAGGATATCGAGCTCAAGCTCGGTACCGTGACACAGTACGCTTCACCTTTTGAAGTCAACCAATTGACCCAGGATGGCTCCACTGTCGGTCGCTTGACGAAGGTCGAAATTACGGGAGATGGCATCATATCGGCAACCTACAGTAATGCCACCACCGTCAAGGTTGCCATGGTGGCCATGGCTAAGTTTGCCAATTCTCAGGGGCTGACCCAGGTCGGCGACACCTCCTGGCGCCAGTCCCTGCTCTCTGGCGATGCCTTGCCCGGCACCCCGAACTCCGGCACGTTCGGCTCCATCAAGTCGTCGGCGCTGGAGCAGTCCAACGTGGACCTCACCACCGAGCTGGTCGATCTCATCACTGCCCAGCGCAACTTCCAGGCGAACTCCCGTTCCCTGGAAGTGAACAGCTCCCTGCAGCAGAACATACTGCAGATCCGCTAAGACGGCGGGTAGTTGGCAGGGGCGCTTCGGCGCCCCTTGTCATTTCCGTCCCGCCTCATTTCCTCCTTTCATGCCATCTTCGTCATCTCTCTTGGCATTCAACTTGCAGTTGAGCTGTGAGAGTCATCTGTTTGACGGAGGATCCCATGGATCACCTGCTTTACATCGCCATGTCCGGGGCCAAGGAGAACATGAACAGCCTGGCTGTTCGTGGCAACAACCTGGCCAACGCCAACACCATTGGCTTCAAGTCTGACTTCGAGCAGGCGCGCAGCATGCAGGCGTTTGGCGAAGGGCTGCCCACGCGGGTGTTCGCCATGACCGAGCGGCCGGGCCAGAACTTGCAACACGGCCTGCTGCAGACCACGGGGCGGGATCTTGACGTTGCCGTCGATGGGCCGGGCTGGATTGCGGTGCAGGATCCCAACGGCGCGGAAGCCTATACCCGCATGGGCAACCTGCAGCTCAATGCCACCGGCAATCTGCAGACTTCCACCGGTCTGAATGTGGTGGATGATGCCGGTCAGCCCATCGTGCTGCCCCTGCCCATGGAGAAGATCGAGATCAATCGTGACGGTACCATCAGCGGCCGTCCCGAGGGGGCAGCCGCCAACCTGCCGGAAGATTTCCAGCGTATCAAGCTGGTCAACCCGGCGGCAGATGCGGTGGAGAAAGGCCAGGACGGCCTGTTTCGCCGCAAGGATGGCCAGAATGAGGCCGCGTCTGCGGATGTGGGCCTGATCGCCGGCTCCCTTGAGGGGAGCAACGTCAACGTGGTCGACGAGATGACCAACCTTATTCGCTTGCAACGTCAGTTTGAAACTCAGGTCAAGATCATGAAGACCGCCGAGGAGAACGACGAGGCACAAACCCAGCTGCTGCGTATCAGCTAATCAAGGAGCACCCCATGAATCCTGCACTCTGGATCAGCAAGACCGGCCTCGATGCCCAGCAGACCAACATCTCGGTCACCTCGAACAACCTGGCGAACGCCAGCACAGTGGGCTACAAGAAGGCGCGGGCCATCTTCGAGGATCTGCTTTATCAGAACATCAACCAGCCTGGCGGTCGCTCCTCTGCGGACACCGAGCTCCCTTCCGGCCTGATGCTGGGGGCGGGGGCCAAGGTGGTCGCCACCCAGAAAAACCACAGTCAGGGCAACGTCCAGACCACGGACAACTCCCTTGACTTGATGATCAGCGGTCGCGGCTACTTCGAAATCCAGCTGCCCGATGGCAGCGCCGCCTATACCCGTAACGGCCAGTTCACCCTGAACGACGAGGGGACCATCGTCACCCCGGGCAACGGTTACCCGCTGCAACCGGAGATCCAGATCCCCGAGAACGCCCAGAGCGTCACCGTGGGGGAGGATGGCCAGGTCTCCGTCCAGCTCAAGGGGGATGGCCAATCCCAGGTGGTGGGCCAGATCAACACCACGGACTTCGTCAACCCCACCGGCCTGCAGCCCATGGGGGAGAACCTCTTCCTCGAGACCCAGTCCAGCGGCGCCCCCATTCAGGGGACAGCCGGTGCGGACGGGCTGGGGGTGATCAAGCAGGGGATGCTGGAGACCTCCAACGTCAACGTGACCGAGGAGCTGGTGAATCTCATCCAGGCTCAGCGGGTCTACGAGATGAACTCCAAGGTCATCTCCGCCGTCGACTCCATGATGTCCTTCCTGACCCAGCGGACCTGATGAAAGGAGTGTCATGATGAAAGCCATATGGATGCTGGGACTGCTGACGCTGGCGGGTTGCACCAGTACCCCCAATACCGCCAAACCGGATGACCCGGATTTCGCCCCCGTCTACGGGGAGTCGGAGCCGGTGTCGGTGCGCCCGACCGGCGCCATCTTCCAGCCCGAGCAGGTCAACGGCATCTACTCGGACATCAAGGCGCACCGGGTGGGTGACATCATCACCATCCAGTTGGCGGAGTCGACCTCGGCGTCGAAAAAGGCCAATACCCAGAGCGGCAAGGACAACAAGCTGGCGCTCGACCCCGTCACCCTGGGTGGCGTGCCGGTCACGGCGGGGCCCTACGATCTGTCGGCCTCCATCGGCCAGAACAGTGCCTTCAAGGGGCAGGCCAAGGCGGATCAGAGCAACAGCCTGCAGGGCAACATCTCGGTCAGCGTGGTCAAGGTACTGCCAAACGGGAACCTGCTGGTGCGCGGCGAGAAGTGGATCATGCTCAACAATGGCAACGAATACATCCGTATCACCGGTCTGGTGCGCCCGGAGGACGTGAGCTCGGAAAACAGCGTCTCCTCCCAGCGGGTGGCCAATGCGCGTATCTATTACGGCGGTACCGGGGATCTGGCGAACACCCAGGAACAGGGCTGGCTCACCAGCTTCTTCAACGGCCCCTGGTGGCCCATTTAAGACTCAAGAGTCCGGGGCGTTCACGGGTCCCGGATCAGGAAGGTTTTGTTAGGAGATGTCATGAACCGATTCCGTCTGCTTGCCCTGCTGTGCTGCCTGCTGCCTTTCGGGCTGGCGCACGCATCCCGCATCAAGGACCTCGCCTCGGTGGAAGGAGTGCGCAGCAACCAGCTGATCGGTTACGGTCTGGTGGTGGGCCTGCCCGGCACGGGGGAGAAGAACAACGCCTTCACCGAGCAGACCTTCAGGACCATGCTCAACAACTTCGGCATCAAGGTGCCTGACAACATCAAGCCCAAGATCAAGGACGTGGCGCCGGTGGCCATCCACGCGGATCTGCCCCCCTTCTCCAAGCCGGGTCAGACCATAGACGTCACCGTCTCCGCCATCGGCGAGGCGAAGAGCCTGCGTGGCGGCACCCTGCTCCAGACCTTCCTGAAAGGACTGGATGGCCGCGTCTATGCGGTGGCCCAGGGCAGCCTGGTGGTCGGTGGCCTCGGGGCCGAAGGGGCGGACGGCTCCAAGGTGGTGGTGAACACGCCCACAGTGGGGCGTATCGCCAACGGGGCGACCGTGGAGCGGGAGGTTCCCAACTCCTTCAGCCAGGGCGACACCATCACCTTCAACCTGAACCGGCCGGACTTCACCACCGCCCGCCGTCTGGCGGACGTGGTCAACGATCTGGTGGGTCCGAACACCGCCCAGGCGATGGACGCTACCTCCATCAAGGTATTCGCGCCGCGGGATCCGGCCCAGCGGGTCTCCTACCTCTCCACCATCGAGAACCTGGAAGTGGACCCGGCGAGCGAGTCCGCCAAGATCATCGTGAATTCGCGCACCGGGACCATCGTCATCGGCAGCGAGGTCAAGCTGCGCCCGGCGGCCATCAGCCACGGTGGGCTGACGGTCACCATCGCCGAGAACCAGCAGGTCTCCCAACCCAATCCGCTCGCTGGCGGGCAGACGGCGGTCACCAACAACTCCACCATCAACGTGCAGCAGGATCCCGGTCGGATGTTCAAGCTCGATACCGGCGCGACCCTGGACGACCTGGTGCGGGCGGTGAACCAGGTGGGGGTCGCCCCCGGGGATCTGATGGCGATCCTGGAGGCGCTGCAGCAGGCGGGCGCGATCCAGGGCCAACTGGTCATTCTGTAATTTCGTGAGCGGCAAGCGGTTGCCACGGGCGGCAAAGAGGTAGGTTATGGCAGAGTTCGACACCCAGAGCGGTATCAATATTGGCATGGTGCAGGACGTCCAGAACCTGGACAAACTGCGCCAGATGAGCCTGAGCAAGGAGGGGAAGCAAGGGGCCCTGATGGCGGCCGCCCGCCAGTTCGAATCCATCTTCACCCAGACCCTGTTCAAGGGGATGCGCCAGGCCAACTCGGTGCTCACCGAGGGCAACCCGATGAACAGCAGCTACACCCAGTTCTATGAAGGGATGCTGGACGAGCAGCGGGTTGCCGACATGTCGAGCAAGGGGGGGCTGGGCATTGCCGAGATGGTGGCCAGGCAGCTCTCTCCCGAGCAGACCTTCACCCATCAGGATGGCCGGGTACTCAAGCTGCCCCAGCGTACCGAGCGGGTCTACAAGCCCTATCAACCCCCCAGTGCCTCCAACGATCTGATTGCTGCCTCCAAAGTTGGCAAAAATTTTGCTGATAACGAAATGAAGGGTGAGCTGAATGGGGCCGAGCGTACGCTGACCATGCCAAGACGCCCCCACCGCACCGTGCCGCCCATGGGCAGCAGCCAGAGGCCTTCGGCCCTGGATGGCAGCGCCAAGGTGTTTGACAGCCCGGAAGAGTTCGTCGACAGGCTGATGCCGCTGGCCAAGAAGGCGGCGGACAAGCTGGGGTTGAGCCCGGCGGTGTTGGTGGCCCAGGCCGCCCTTGAGAGTGGCTGGGGAAAGCGGGTGATCAAGGATGCAGACGGAAACGTGACGCACAACCTGTTCGGCATCAAGGCGGATCCGCGTTGGGAAGGCCCCAAGGCGGTGGTGAGCACCCTGGAATACGAGCAAGGGGTGGCCTCGCGCCAGAAGGCGGCGTTTCGCTCCTACGAGTCGTTCGAAGAGAGCTTCAACGACTACGTGGATTTCCTGACCTCTGGGAGTCGCTACAAGGGGGCGCTGGCCAAGGTGGACAGCCCGGACCGTTACTTCGAGGCGTTGCAGCAGGCCGGTTATGCCACCGATCCCCAGTACGCCAGGAAACTTAAACAAGTGTTGCGCAGTGATGCCATCGCCGGCTATTCGACGCCCGGCAACATTGCAGACAGGAACACAGAGATGGAGCTGTAAGCTATGGCAAGCGATCTGCTTGGAATTGGGACCTCGGGTGTGTTGGCCCAGCAGCGGCTGCTGCAGACCACCAGCAACAACATAGTGAACGTCAATAGCCAGGGCTATGTACGTGAACGCACCCTGATCTACACCAATTCCGTCGGATTGGGGACGGGCGACATGGTGAGTGATCGCATCATCAACGCCTATGCCCAGGCCGAGGTTCGCCGTGATACGTCCGCTTATAACGCCGCCAACACCCGCTACGATCAACTGTTCCAGCTCGACAGCCTGCTCGGTGATGCCAGCAACAGTGTGGGGTCCACCATCACCTCCTACTTCAAGGCTTTCCACACCGCCAACGAGTCACCGTCCGAGATCGGAGGGCGCCAGACGACCCTGAGTGAACTGAGCGGTATGGTGGACAGATTCCACACCCTCTCCGCCCAGCTCGACAAGCAGTCCGATACCATCAACGCCACCATAGGGGACGAGACGGACAGGGTGAACAGCCTGCTGAACAGCATCAACGATCTGAACCAGTCCATCGTCCGCACCCAGGGCTCCCCTGAAGAGAACCTGATGCTGTTCGATCAGCGTGATGAGGCCATTCGCCAGCTCTCCGAGAAGATGGAGATCCGCACCGTGACCCAGCCCAACGGCAGCATGCTGGTCAACATGAGCACAGGGCACTCCCTGGTGCTCGATGGCGACGTGGCCCAGTTCAAGGTGGTGCCGGGGGACCCGGATTCCCGTGAGCCTTCCCTGCAGCTGACCCTGGGCAAGAACCAGGCCAGCATCAACGACAAGGATATTGGCGGCGCCATCGGTGGCCTCTTCACCGCGCGTCGGGATCTGGAGCCCGCCAAGCGGGAGCTGGGGCAGATGGCCGTCGCCCTGGGGGATGCCATGAACCAGCAGAACCGGTTGGGGATGGATCTCGACAACGAGCTTGGGGGGGATCTCTTCACCCTCAAAGGAAGCCAGGGGTTGCCCTACGCCAGCAACCAGGGCAACGGGGCGGCCAGCGTCAACTTCGTTCCCGGCAAGGGGAGCGAGGTCACCACCTTCGACTACGAGGTGCGGTTCAACAGCGCCACCGGTTACGAGGTGTTCGCCATCGACGGCAGCGGGCAGCGTACCTCGCTCGCCACGGGGACCACGCCGCCAGCCACCTTCGAAGTGACGGGCCACGGCATCGAAATCGATCTCTCCGGCACACCGGCTGCAGGTGACAAGATCTTGTTGCAACCCACCCGGAATGCGGCTGCCAACCTGGAGCAGGCGATCACCCGCCCTGAAGATATCGCGCTGGCTTCCCCCCTGAAGGCGGACAAGGGATCCCAGAACCTGGGCTCGGGCGAGATAGCGCTGGGCGGTGTCTACAACACCGGCACGGGCTCGGGTTTTGGCACCAACACTTTGGACCCGAGTGCCCCCCAGGTCATCAAGATCGACGGCAGCGGCAACTACGAGGTCTATGACAAGAACAACAACCTGCTGGGTGTCGCCCCCGCCTCCAGCAAGGGACAGAACCTGATGGCCGCCCTCGAGAGCCCCCTGGGGGGGCCCAAGGTCTACGCCGATCCGACCCAGAGCCCGGGCTATGAGTTCAGCATCACCGGCAAGGTGGAGGCCAGCGACAGCTTCACGCTCAGCTACAACAAGGACGGCTTTGCGGACAACGCCAACGGCCTGGCGCTGGCGGAGCTGCAGAACAAGGAGCTGGTGCGCAAGAACAACAACGCCGCCACCAGCAACGACAAGATGACCTTCAACGATGCCTACTCGGGTCTGGTGAGCGGCATTGGCAACAAGACCAGCCAGGCCAAGACCCTGCTGCAGGCCAACGAGGCGAAGCTGACCCAGAGTACCGCCATCTTCGAGAGTGTCTCCGGCGTCAATCTGGAGGAGGAGGCGGCCAACCTCATCCGCTTCCAGCAGTCCTATGCGGCCTCGGCCCAGATAGTGAACACCGCCAAGACCATCTTCGACACCCTGCTCTCCTCCGTGAGGTAAGTCATGCGCATCACCACCAACATGATCTATGACCGCAACCTTGCCTCCATGAGCAAGGTGAGCGAGCGCCAGAACACCGCCTACAACCAGTTGATGACGGGGGATAAATTCTCCCGCTCCGGGGAGGACCCGGCCGGCATGAGCCAGAAGATGGCGCTGACCAAGGAGATCGATCTCTTCAAGCAGTACGGCGTCAACGGCAGCCTGCTGGAGAACAGCCTGGGCCACGAGGAGACGGTGCTGACCTCCCTCAACAGCGCCATGCTCAGTGCCCAGACCCTGATCCAGAAGGCGAACAACTCCGCCATGGGCTCCGAGGAGCGCAGCGCCATCGCGAGCGAGCTGGAGGGTCTGCAAAAGCAGATGTTCGACCTGATGAACAGCAAGAACTCCCAGGGGGAGTACATCTTCGGCGGCAATCAGAGCAAGACCCAGCCCTTCGTCAAGGATGCCAGTGGCAACTATGTGTTCCAGGGGGACACGGGGCAGCGCAACATCCAGGTCTCACCCACGGTGCAGATCCCGGCCAACGACTCCGGTTTCGATCTGTTCGAGATAGTGGCGACCCGGCGCACTGCCAGCGCCGCCAGTGGCAACATCCAGGTGTCGGTGGCGGATCAGGGGAACTTCGAGAGCTTCTATCGCAACAACTATGACTCTTCCCTGCCGAGCAACCAATATGCGGTCAGCACCCTGGCCGGGCCGCCGGACACCTACGAGATCCGTGACAGCGGTGGCACCCTGCTGCAAAGCGGCGACTATGTGGCGGGCAACAAGATCCCCTTCAACGGCCTGGCGCTCACCCTCGACCTCCCTGCGGGGTCGGCGACCCAGAACTTCGTGCTGGATACCCCGAAAAACGACAACATCCTCAATGGCATGTCCGATTTCATCTCCGCCATGCGTGATCCGACCCTGTCCGAGAGCGATTTCCAGCTGGCGGTCTCCGATGCCACCACCCACATGAGCAACGCCAGAACCAAGATAGACCGGGGACTGGGGGAGCTGGGGGGAAGGATGAACAGCCTGGAGCAGGTGATGAGTTCCAACGATGGACTCAGCACCCTGAACCAGCAGGCGCGGGCCAAGGTGTCCGAGGCGGACATGTACGAGGTGATCGCGGCCCTCTCCAAGGAGTATGCAGCCATGAGCGCCTCCCAGCTAGCCTTCAGCAAGATAAGCAAGCTGACCCTATTCGACTATATCCGCTGACGTTCGTCCGTTGACCGCAGGCTCCCCCGTGCCACGCACGGGGGAGCCTCGTTTCATGAAGGGCCCGCCGTCCGGCCAATTTGTAACAACCCGTTGCCAGGGGCCTGTTTGCCTTGACTCGACCTGCGCCTGGGCAGATGATGCCGCCCGCACGGTAGCGCCGTGCAATCAATGTTCGCAGCATCTCGTTAGGCGAGGCTCCTGCATAAACACAGGCCACTGATCTCACGACGTCCAGAGACGCCCAAGATCAGGACAGTTTTCATCGGATTAAGGTGTCAACCCAAGTGGCTTCCGGCATGCCGGATACGTTATGCAGTGCTAAAGCTGGTACGTGGGGATGAAAACACGCCGGACGGCGTCATTTCGTGCCTGTTACTCGTCAATCAAATTGCTGTTTTCTTGCCGTTGCATCCGGCCCGGTGCCGGAGGCGTTCAGGTTCGCCTGAAATCACATGAGGACATCTGTGATGAAGAAAACACACACCCTGCTCAATCGTCATCAACTGCTCGACCCGGTTGCCCTGCGCAACTGGCTGGCGCACAACCTGGATCCGGTGGCCCGTGCCGATCAGCTTCTGACCCTGCGCCCGGAAGAGCTCAACTGCATCTTCGATACCCTCTCCATGCCGGAAGGGGCGTCCTTGCTCGCCTCCCTCCCGGCGGAGTGTGCCGGCCATCTGCTGCTCAGGCTGCATGGCAGCATCGTGGGGATACTGCAGGGCACCCTGGCCCGTCGTGACCTGCTGGCCATCCTGCGCAGGCTCGACGAGCACGATCGCAAGACCCTGCTAGCCCGGCTGCCAGAGCCCGCCCGCAAAGCCTTCCAGTCCCTGCTGGCCTGGCCGAACGAGTCGGTGGGGGCCAACATGCGCCACGAATATCTGGCAGTGGAGGCCAATGCGACGGTGGAAAGCGCCAAGCAGCTGATCCACGGCGCCTGGGATCAGGCCAGGCTGTTCGGTCATCTCTATGTGGTTGACGGCGAGCAGCGCCTGCTTGGCAGCGTCTCCCTCAAGTCGTTGCTGATCGCCGATCCTCTGCTGCCGGTAGGGGACCTGATGGAGGGGGAGGCGGTGCGCATCAACGCCCGGGCGGATCAGGAGCTGGCGGCCCGCCTGCTCATTGACCGCGACCTCTCGCTCCTGCCGGTGGAAGATCAGGGGCGTCTGGTGGGGGTCTTCCACGTGGACGATGCCGCCGACATCCTGGAGCTGGAGTCCACCGAGGATGCGGAGCTGCAAGGGGGCTCCTCGCCGCTGGATACCCCCTATCTGCAGGCCACCCCCTGGCAGTTGTGGCGCAAGCGGGTGGGCTGGCTGCTGATCCTGTTCGTGGCGGAAGCCTACACAGGCACCGTGCTGCGGGCCTTTGAAGAGCAGCTGGAGGCGGCCATCGCCCTGGCCTTCTTCATCCCGCTCCTCATCGGTACCGGTGGCAACAGCGGTACCCAGATCACCACCACCATAGTGCGTGCCATGGCGGTGGGGGAGGTGAGCCTGAAAAACCTCGGCACCGTGCTGAAAAAGGAGATCTCCACCGGTCTGCTCATCTCGGCCGCCATCGCACTGGCGGCCTGGGTGCGGGCCTGGAGCCTGGGGGGGGGGCCCGAGATCGGCATGGTGGTGACCCTGACCATCGTCGCCATCTTAAATGCGAAAGGGGACTCCCTCCGACGTAGGTGGGAGGGGAATTTCGCCGGGGCGTCAGCCCCGCTGGTTTTGAATGTATTGCTTGATCACCTCCAACGGTGCTCCGCCGCAAGAGCCCGCAAAGTAAGAGCGTGACC
>NZ_JAGKRH010000221.1:0-379 GCF_017939245.1 Aeromonas sp. PrichA-15
ACGATTTTTGCAAACACAAAACTCCCACTGACCAAGTGGTTTCTGGCGATGCAGCTGCTGTCACAGACCAAAACTGGCTTGTCAGCGATGGAGCTAAAGCGCCAGTTGGACGTCAAATATGACACCGCCTGGATGCTCAAGCACAAGCTGCTGCAAGCCATGAAAGAGTCCGATGACAAGCAGCCCATCAGCGGCATCATTCAGCTCGATGATGTCTACTGGGGTGGCGAGCACCGTGGTGGCAAACGGGGTCGGGGCGCGGCAGGCAAGACGCCGTTTGTGGCAGCAGTGGCCCTGAACAAGGAAGGACATCCAATCAAGATGCGGATGACGGTGGTCGATGGTTTCAAAACCAAGTCCGTTGCTGATTGGGCAAAAC
>NZ_JAGKRH010000222.1:0-608 GCF_017939245.1 Aeromonas sp. PrichA-15
CCTGTCGTTGGTGGAGACCGGCAAGCGATTGGGCCGCTGCCCACAGGAGTGGTTGAGGGCCGTGGTCAGGGCGTGCATCGAGAAGACAGATTATCCCATCCCGGCAGAACTGATGCCGTCAACCCCGTCCTGGTGAATAGATACACTACTTTGTCCACAACTGCCTCCATTCACCAGACGGTAGTGGCCGGACGCTTACGAACATTCTGTAGGGGGGCTTGTGGGCAACTGTCAGGTGAATACCCTCTCCATACATATAGTCTCTGATGCCGAGTAAAAACTGTGTGCCTTCAGCGATAGGCGTCGATTGCAGAACGACCTGCACTCCGGTCAAAAATGCAGGTAGGAATGAGGGTAGAACATAAGCAAAGACCCCCGGTGGTGGTGCGTGCTTACGCCCTGCTGGCGGATGTGTCTGAATAAAATTACCAGCACTTGCTTCTGGCTTGGCCCTTATGTTTTACCTAAATAGCTGTTCCGAATAGTAGATCACCGGAGGAAGGGAACTCAGTCCAGTTTGTGCGATCTGATTAGTCGCTAAACAAAACAAGCCACACCCAAAGGACTGAGTTGATGCCTATCCTACCACCTCTGCCACGACCACAACG
>NZ_JAGKRH010000223.1:0-496 GCF_017939245.1 Aeromonas sp. PrichA-15
CAGTGGATACTGAACATGCTGAAGCAAAACAAATCACGTAATCTAAGCATGGCCAACAAGCGCAGGCTCTGCTGTCTGAATGAACAATATTTGTTCGAATGTATGGGGTTGTTCAAAGTATAAACACTGATGCGTCAGCCCTGCCTGGTGTTCCAGCCAGTTTACAGCCCTTGGGTTAATCACATAGAACGGCTATGGCACAAGTTACATGAAACCATCACGCGCAATCATCAATGCAGAGGGATGGCAAACCTGCTGGCCCGAGTGAAACACTTCATGGATACCGTGTCTCCTTTCCCGGGGAATGGCTATGGCACAGCGAAGGTGTAGCACTATTGGGATCAGTTATTTAGGGAAAGTGCGAACGTAAGTATTCACCGGAACAGTATTGACACAGGAAAAATGAGACGATCGTCTCTTGATCCCACTTTCCTGCTTGCTTGATCCTGCTCCTTAGATACGCTCCCCCCATGAGCAAAAACACCATGCATTCCGC
>NZ_JAGKRH010000224.1:0-4664 GCF_017939245.1 Aeromonas sp. PrichA-15
ACACGCCGTTTTAGCCTGTGGAGGCGTGGTGCAATCAGGCCGCCCGATGAAGCAGGAACCCGGTACTGCGCGAGCAGCTATCACCCAGTAATGGGAATCCCCCTCCTGTGACGCGAAGCGCTAAGGTGGGGGAGGATGTCAAGGTGTCTGTCAATGTTTGGTGATGTCCCAGCAGAGGGAGAGCAGGTCATGAAATTTTTCAAATTGCCGGATCTGGGCGAAGGACTGGCCGAGGCCGAGATCGTCGAGTGGAAGGTGAGCGCCGGTGATACGGTGCAGGTAGATCAGGTACTGCTGTCGGTGGAGACGGCTAAGGCGTTGGTGGATGTGCCCTCGCCGGTGGCCGGGGTCATTGCCAGATTGTGCGGGCAGGAGGGGGACATCCTCCACATCGGGGCACCGTTGGTGGAGTTTGAAGGGGGCGAGGATGACGGCACCGTCGTTGGCAAGGTCAGCGCCCATCAGCAGCATATCGAGGATCATTTCGTGGTGGGGGCCATGGCGCCCGGCGGTACGTTGGTGCAAGCCATGCCAGCGGTCCGTCTGCTGGCGCAAAAACTGGGGCTGGACATCGACAAGGTCAAGGGAACCGGCAGCGCTGGCATGGTGACCGAGCAGGATGTGCAGCAGGCGTTCGAGGCCCAGCAGGAGAGCGGCAACGAATTCCTGAAAGGCTCGCGCCGGGCCATGGCCAAGGCGATGGAGCTCTCGCACCGGACTGTGGTGCCGGTGAGCATCACCGACGAAGTGGACTTGCGCCACTGGCGCCCGGATGAAGATGTGACTGTGCGCCTTATCAAGGCGATCGGCGTGGCGTGTCGGGCCGAACCCTCCATGAATGCGTGGTTTGACGGAGAGACCCTGTCGCGGCGTCTGTTCAGGGAGGTCAATGTGGCCATCGCGGTTGACTCCAAGCATGGGCTCTATGTGCCCGTGATGGAGAACGTGGCTGAACGGGACTCGGCTGACATACGGCAGGGACTGGATCGGATGATCGCCGATGTCAAGGCCCGTGCCGTGCCGCGGGAAATGCTGCAGGGGGCAACCATCACCCTCACCAACTTTGGCGCCATCGCTGGCCGTTACGCCAGCCCCATCGTCACACCACCCCAGGTGGCCATCATAGGTGCGGGCAAGTTGTTCGAGAAGGTGGTGTTCATCCACGGTGAGGCGCGCCCGGTGCGTGCACTTCCCTTGTCGATGACGTTTGACCACAGAGCCTGCACCGGTGGAGAGGCGGCTCGCTTCCTCAAAGCCTTGGTCCAGGCACTGGAGTCGGCACAGGTCTGACCCGCTGTACCCCGCCGCTGGCGGGGTACAAATTTGTTTGCGTAATCGACAAAGGCACGTATAATGTTAACCAGCTTGAAAAGGCGATAGTTATGTCAATGAATATGATGTTTTACATCTTTTCCTGTTGTTCATAAGTAATCCCGTTTTTTGAGCTTTATCCGCTGAAAAGCATAAGTAATTATTTTGAATACAGGTTTAAAGATATGTCTAACATGATCACCGGTACCGTTAAGTTTTTCAACGAAACCAAAGGTTTTGGCTTCATCCAGCAAGAAAACGGCCCGGACGTTTTCGTTCACTTCAGCGCTATCCAAGGTAACGGCTTCCGTACCCTGGCTGAAGGTCAGCGCGTACAGTTCTCTGTGACCCAAGGTCAAAAAGGCCCGCAGGCTGAGAACGTAACTGCTCTGTAATTCTTGCAGAATTTAAGAAAGCCGTGGTACCTCTGGTGCCACGGCTTTTTGTTTTCATGGCTTCATCAATACGCGTCATGACCCTGCTCGCATCCCTCTTGCTGACCGTGGCGTTGACCGGTCAGGCCAGCCCGCCAACGCCGGATCCTGCGGTGAATGATGCCGTGTCCGTGTGTCAACAGTTTGTACATGTTCGCCTGGGAAACGCGGTGAAACCCGATGAGATCAGGGTACAGCCGGTGCCAAAACGGGCGGGAGAGTGGCTGGTCGATGGCAAGATAAAAGGACCCGAAGGTCCTTTGCTGTTTGCTTGTCTGCTGCGACAAGGAGAGCGCTGGGAGTTGCTCAACTTCTCGCTCTGGGCACCACAACCGCTCAATTCGGCTTGAGTGCGACCAGCAGGTGTTGGAGATGCTCCAGCATGGTCATGCCGAAAGGGGTCAGATAGCCGCCATCTGCCGCGGTGATCAGGCCCTGGCTGTGCAGGCGCGCTGCCGCCTGGCAAAGCGCTTCCGACATGTCGCTGCGCAGCTTGATCCCCAGGCTCATGTTGGCCGGATCAAAACACGCCAGTATTTTCAGCTCATTCACAAAATCGTCAGAAACCTGGTTGATCCCACTCATGGATGCACTCCTTACGCTAAAGATGTATGCAACCTAGCATCCCCGGTGCCTCTTTAGTGGGCGCTGGCTCAAACAATTGGCCTTTATCGGGGCCGCTCTGGTTCAAACGCTGCTTTTTTGGACGCTATCTATCACCGGTCCGGCTGGACGCAAACGCCCCCAGCAAGGCAAACATGCTAGAATGGCACCCTCGTTCACCCTCATGACCAGGCGTGATGCCAGGTCATCTTGTTCAAGGCGCGTCTCATGATCACTGTTACTCTGGTCTCTCTGCTGCACTCTCTGGGTCCCCGTTTTCCTGTTTATGCTCCCTCCTTGCTGCTCCCTCTCCTAGCGCAACATCAAGGAGATCTCTGGCTGCCGGCCATTCGCGGGGAAGACGTGACGACCCTGCGTCAGCATGGCAAGGATGCCCAGAGTCTGGCTACCTTGTCGGCAGGCTGGTGCGAGTTCGCGGCCCAGAGCAAAGAGACGCCGGAGCTCGATGCGCTGGCAAGTTACGATGAGGAGATGCTGGACAACCTGCAGATGTACTGGCGCCACCCGAGCAAGATAAACAGCCCGATCACCGATAACCTGTTCGAGCTACGCCGTGAGGTGGTGGACGAGGCCCATGGCGGCAAGCTGGTTGCTGCCTGGAGTGCCGCCCAGCAAGCACGGCTTGAGCAGATCATGGTGGGGGTCGCTGCGGGGCGGGATCAGCTCTGCTTTGTGGAGGTGGAGTCCGCCTATTGGCTGAGGGAGCGACTGGGTGAGACCGCGGGACTCCGGCTGTTGACCCCCGAGCTGGGGTGAGGCGATGGAAAGACGGATGACCTATTACTCCTGCTGGACAAGGGGTCGGCAAGATGTGAACATGTCGCCCTTTATTGAACGAGAGACTTGACCGATGAGCTATGAACTTAGCGACACCGAGCGCAATGCCGCGCTGCAACTGAACGCCGATTACCGCTTTGATCACTTCATCAGCAAGCTGGTCGAGCACGAAGAGCTGTTTGTCCTGACCGACGAACACGGCGTCATGATGCTGACGACCGAAGAGGAAGATTGCATCCCGGTATGGCCGCATCCCGACTACGCCAAGGCCTGGGCCGAAGGGGAGTGGGCCGAGTGCAAGCCGCAGTCCATCACCCTCAAGGTGTGGCTGGATCGCTGGGTGGACGGCATGGAGCAGGATGATCTCTGCGTGGCCGTGTTCCCGACGCCGGATCAGGAAGGCATTGTGCTGGACCCGGCCGACGTCGCCGACGCCATTGCGCAAAAGCAGGCCAAACGCAGCTGAATGCCCTCTGCCTGGTGCCATCCCGGTTGTAACAAAGACCCCGCCAATGTGCGCAATGCTGTTCAGATAAGCACTTTTTTGACTGATTATTCATTAATTGGATTTGAGTTGAGGGGGCAAGGCTGTGTCCAGTCGATCTTCCTCCAGCCTTTATCCAGAGGGGCTTGCAATAGAAAGAGGGAGGCATCATGCCTCCCTCGCTTTTTTGTCCTGATACTACGTGGACTGGAACTCAAATTCTCTTAAGTGAACAGCATTGCGCCAATGTGCGGGGTCTAATGAGATGGTCACCCCCACCCTGTGAGCAGGGCGGGATTATACTTTTTGCGAGCAATTCGCATCTGTCGTCACGCCAAAAAACATCTCCATTCGAAAATCATCACTCCAGCAAGCGCATTTGATTTTTCGCCGCTTGCTGATTGACTTCGGATGATGCTGCGCCATGTTCAGCGCAATGCGACGAAACAGGGCAAACACCTCTGCTGCCTCCCTGTCACCAATCCGGCTCAGGTCTTCCCGATAGGTCACATCCAGTACTCAGTGCTGTTTGTTCTCGATGTGCCAATGCTGGCGTACTGCCTTGGCGGCTTGCTCCGGCTCTATCGCCAACGAGCTGACGTAGTATTGGGTGTCTAACGTGACCTTGCCTTTTTGACCGCGACTGCGCTCCACGGCGATAAGGCTTGTTATGCCGGGCCAAGCCAGTTTCTGTTCAGCGGGGAGTTCTGCGGTTAACTGAAAGACTGTTCGCTCCTCCTGGCGGCCATGACCCTGCTCTTGCGTGCAGTGTTGCGCCAACCCTTCACCATCGTGCTCCCACCAGGGCTGGAACTGACTACGGATTGCCGCCAGTAAGCCGGGCTGGTTTTCCTTTACCTGAACGACAAAGTCAGCCCCACGGGCGGTGGTCAGTCGCTGCAAGGTTTCTTTCTGACAGTGCAGGGCATCCATGGTCACGATGGCATCTTTAATATCAAGGCAATCAATCAGCTGTCTTACTGTCTCGATTTCCCCGCCTTTGTGTTGAGTGGCCTTCTGGCAGAGCACCAGAC
>NZ_JAGKRH010000225.1:0-972 GCF_017939245.1 Aeromonas sp. PrichA-15
CATGTAGTGGTACAGGTCAAGAATAATCAACCGAAGCTGTATCAAGCGGTTCAATCGCAATTCCAGTCACTGTTTGACGCCCAGAAAGAGAAGATTGTCGTCGAGCACAAAGAGAGTGGACATGGCCGCCAGGAAGAGCGTTATGTATTTCAATTAAAAGCCAAATTACCGCCAGAGTTGACGGAGAAATGGCCGACAATCCGCAGCATCATTGCCGTTGAGCGTCACCGCAGCGCCAACGGAAAAGGAACGGTAGATACCTCTTACTATGTCAGCTCGTTATCCCCCAAGCACAAGCTGCTAGGGCACTATATACGGCAGCACTGGCGGATAGAGAACAGCCAGCATTACATTCTTGATGTGGTGTTCAACGAGGATGCTTCCAGGATAGCGATGGAGGATGCGGTCGAGAATATGGCGCTATTCCGGCGGTTCGTATTGAATATCGTAAAACAGAGCAATTGTGGTGCTCGAAGTCAGAGAAACAAGCTAAAAAGAGCCGGCTGGAATGACGACTATCGGGCTCAGTTATTCTTTGGTTAAAATATCAACAAAGTGTGCTCCCGCCCTGCTCGGTGACCTGGCGCAGTTCGGCTTTCAGGCGGCGTATCTCGGCTTGCAAGGCAGACTCTTCGAGCTGCTGGTCAGCAGGCTTACCGTACTGCCTGAGCCAGGTATACAGACTGTGGCTGGAGACCCCAAGGGCTCGTGCAACGTCAGCCACCGGCCGTCCGCGCTCGGTGATTTGTTTAACGGCTTCGATTTTGAATGTTTCTGGATAACGCTGACGGGTCATAACACCTCCAATAGTTGCCTCATTTTAAGGCTACCTGATTACCCATGACCCTCAGCCAGCTTCAAGAGCCGATATGGCATCGGAGGGCTTGCCACGACTGCATGCCCCAATTCAACCAACATGCTCTTGAGGTCAAAACGATGATTAAACCGGAAGCAGTATTCCGCAAGATGCCT